>JBAVVB010000307.1:0-3750 GCA_049697075.1 Nitrosotalea sp. | reverse complement strand
CTTGGCTCAGTACTATACAATCTCAATCCAAGAAAAATTTTCAAAGAAGGTTGGCACAGAGGGACAGAAAGAGCATGTCAGAGTATCAGCAAATACGCAGAAATGGCTTTGAGATATCCTGCAAAGGCATCAAGGAGCACAGCTTCTGCTCTTGTTCATTCAGTCATTGCGGGGTATAATCAGATTCCTTCCATAGTTGACTCTCAAGTACACGCTCCTCTTTTGGAGAAATGGCACCGTATTGAGATACACCTAAAAAATAAAGCATGTCTCTTCCAGAGATTACTCCACCCCATAGCCATGAGAGCGCTTTATTCAGGCTATTTGATAGATCTGCAAAGACCTAGAAAGCTAGACAGGTCAGTAACTGTGTATGAAATTGAGTTTGCTAGGCAGGCACACAAGATGCCCAGTGCAAATGATTGCTTGCATGACAACATACCAACACCCTTTGAGTATAATCGAATAAAACATTGCATGAAGTATGAAATACCTATACCGCACTATGCCCAGGTAAACGGCAAGTTTGGGAAAATCTCTGTCGTTAAGAGAACCAAGGCACATTTTGCGGCAATGCCCCAGGTCATGGAATGCCACAACAACAAGCCACATGAAGCCATGAATTCAGATGAGATGGAACCACCAAATGCCCATTATTATGGCAAAGTGGCAACAGGGGATACACTTGTTGATCCCACAATACGATGGAGGAATCGGCATCCTAGTCGTTTAGCACAAATCACTCAATTGTCTCATCATTGGTAAAAACATCAATAGATTTACAATTCAAGGATGTAGTAAAAAAGAGCAGGGTTTTCAATGTATTTGACACTCAAATAGCAAAAATTCAAAAACTCTCATGTTTTGATTCACGGCTTATTATTTTATTATAAGAATCGATAAAGTCTTTGGCATACATATTGGCATGTCTTTCTGAGCCCTTGTGTATTCCAAGCTTTGAGCGAATATGATGATAATACTCGTGCAAAATAACAAACGGGTTGCAAAAAATGTCAGAGTTTAACGCGTAAATTTTCTTCTCAGAGGGCACATATACTGCATATACAGTTCTTCTTTTTCCTTTGACTGTACCAACTGCTATTTTTGGGGTTTCAACTCTATAAAATTCACTTAGTTTGCCAAGTGCGCCTTCTGTTGTTCCGTCAAGAATCATCTGGACTATCTTTGCCCGGGTTAGATCGTCAAGATCTGGCACGGATTCAACTTATTTGATATATCATATAAGCAATTCAAAAAGCACAAAAGGTATTTCTAGCATTTTTGCATAGGTTTTATTTCTTGCAAATTTGACAGTCACACTCAAACATTCCTGCTTTTCCCATGCATTCTCCATGCTTTTCATCAGAGCATTTGTGACAAAGAACCATGCTATACAATTCTTTGACGCATTTGGGGTTATTTTTACCCCCCTATTTTCAACAAAACTTGCCAAGATCACGGACCAGTTCTGGTCCATAAATGGTCTAAAATGGTCTGTTTTGAAAAAATATTGTTTTTTGAAATCGACGTCCAAAGGTTAAACCCCTACTTATTTTCCCCACACCACGAAGAAGGTGATTTTTTCAAAAAGCACCATTTTTTGGGGGGGTTTAACACTTGTGCGTGCATATACGAGCCAAGGGTCAAAACACCCCCATTACCTGGCAAGAGTTTGCGTTTCTTCTTTGGGCACGACTAGATGTTCAACCCCCATTTTTTGACCATATTTTTACAAAAAAAGAGTGCAAAAAACATACTGCATTTTGTCATCCAAAAAACCAGATTTTATCATGGGTGTTTTTTGTGATAAATTAGCATGTCATATCCTTACCCCCAAGTTGCCAAAGTCAGGAAACCATGGATTGAAAAAGTAAAGAAACCTAGTATTGAAAAAAGGCTACAAAATTTAGGCAGAAATGGAATCGTCCTGGTTGCGCCATATCGACGGGAGTTTTTCAATTTGCTCTAAAATCTCCAAAGCGGCAGTACTGTCCCTGCGCTTTACTGCAGTCGCAAAGCTAAATCCCAATTTTATGGCATCAGGGGTCAGATCCTTTACTTTGCCAAGATCGCGCCCTTCCTTTCTCATCCTCTCCCCGAGGGCACAAGATTTCCAGTTATCAGATAAAGATTGTTCGGTATAGGTCAGTGGTTCTCGTAGCCTTTGTCTCCAGTCACTTAGTTCTATTTTCTCTAAAATATTTTCAAGTTTCTGGGTGTAAAAGACTCTCATCTTTTCCAGTGGTAATATTTTCCTAGTTACACTTTAGTCTTTTTACATGTGATATATCACGTGGATTTGATGGTCTCAGGTACCTTTTCTCGGGCTTGAACTATCTCTATTTCCACGGTCTCAATTGGCTCATCTACCACATTTCGTTTGATTGAGAACATCTTTGGTTTATCAAAATCTTTAGTGCAGTCGGGACAAGCATAAACCAGAACCCTGTATTCATTTGGAGCTTTTGGATTCGAAAGGCGAGGGTAGTAAACTAGTCTTCCCCCACAATCCACGCAATATCTATTTGCGCGTCTTGTTCTGGCCAATGCGGACCTCCTGCATATGTGGTTATGTAGCGATCAGTATTAGATCTATCTAGTCTAACAGAATAAACCAAAGCGTGATCGTAATACAATATTTCACAATTCGAATTTAGAAATATTGTATTCCACGTATGGCAGTTCAGCGCATTTTGATTTACAGATACAAAAAACAATGTTTCAGAATTCGAATTTAGAAAGATTAAGACGCCGCCCGCCAGACTTGAACTGGCGACCCGCTGGTTAACAGCCAGCTGCTCTACCACGCTGAGCTAGGGCGGCAATAGACTTTGTTCGTAGGATAAGCGGATTTATTCTTTGCTGAGAATTACTTTTCTATACCGTCTTGTTTTTCAAAAAGATAAATGCCGTCAAGAAAAACTCTAGAATCTTTATTTTTGACTTTGGTATTTTGCTGGAGACTTGCACATGTTTGGGAGACATCAGTCAAGACAGGTCCAGTGACTATGACATCATCTCCTTTTGATGCAACCTTTGTGCTACCAAATATTTTGGATACTCTAGCTGCACGCTCTCCTTGGAAATTCTCTACATGTATGCTGCCGTCTTTTGATTTGACTGTAATAGGAAAGTGGGCATAGACAATCTTCATCTTGTATGTGTATCCGGTTTGCACTCCCTTGATCAGAGTATTAATAAGAGATTCCACTGTCTTGAAGATTGCATAGTCTCGCTTTCTTGTACCCTGAGATTTTAGCATTATATTTTTGCCATCTATTTTAATATCAATTGGAATTTTCTTGAAACTTTTCCTTGTCTTTCCTAGAGGGCCCTCGACACTGAGAATTCTGTGATGCTCAAATACCTTAACTTTATCAGGTATCGCAATTGTTACCTCGTGGATTTCAACTTGCTCAGTAGACATATCCTATCAATAGTCCTCCAATACCTTTCGTAACTGCATCATGATGTGACATTACACCTTGGTTTGTTGTAACAATAAGCATTCCTCTTGAATAGGACGGCAGATACTGTTGTTCCCACTTTGCATATCCATTCTTGTCTACCTTAAATGTTGGAGTAATTGCTCCACACTTTGTTATCTTTGCAAGTAACTCTATCTTGAATTTGCCTCCTCTTTTATCATCAACGTGCTCAAACTCTCCAATATAGTTATGATTTTGTAGTGTTTTTAGCACCTCAGTTGCAATCTTCGACGTTGGCAATACTACGCAGTCTCCCTTTCGT
>JBAVVB010000306.1:0-3564 GCA_049697075.1 Nitrosotalea sp. | reverse complement strand
GTACAAAGGCAACATTTTCTGGAGAGCTTGTTCTGTAGAATAGATCAAATCCTATTCCAAATGCGGTAAAATCATCATAGTCTCTTTTGTTCCAGACTTTGACGTATTCTTCTGGCGTCTTTTTTTCTTTTTCAGCTTGAATTAAAATTGGTGTACCATAGTCATCGGATGCACATATGTAATACGCTTCTGTGCCAGTAAGCTTGAGAAATCTTGTTGTAATATCAGCAGGCAAGTAAGTCGAGGCAACATGGCCAAGATGTATCTCGCCATTTGCATATGGTAATGCACTTGTTATAATTGCCTTTTTCATTATCTGAATAAAGTTTGTGCGTGATTTAAGCTATGCCCAACTTTGGCCGTATTTTATCTGGGCTGCAGTTGGTTTGTCCATGTTCACATTCATTGCCTTGAGTGCATCTACTGCAATCTGTATATCAATTTCTTGCGGAACTGTGATCACATTCTTTCCTATCTTTTTGTGATTCTTTGCAATGTATATCATGGACAGCAATTGATTTGAAAATGATTGCGCCATAACTTCTGGCGGGTGCCCTTCTGCTGCAACAAGATTAGCAATTCTTCCTTTTCCAATAAGATAAACGCGTTTTCCATTTTTTAATAAACATTCATCAAGATTTGGACGAACTTCTCGTACTGATTTTGATTCATTTAGCAAAAACTTGGCATCCACTTCAACATCAAAGTGACCTACATTACCCATGATGGCACCGTTTCTCATAGTCAAGATGTGTTCTTTTCTAATTATTCCAGTTTGGCCAGTTGCGGTAATGAATATCTCTCCTGTTTTTGCGGCTTCAGCCATCGGTTCAACTTCAAAACCATCCATATGAGCTTCCAAAGCTCTTACCGGATCAACTTCAGTAACGCAGACTTTGGCTCCCATTCCGCGACATCTTGATGCTACACCTCTTCCTACCCATCCATATCCTGCTACAACAATACGTTTTCCTGCAAATAGCAAATTCATTGATCTGAGATATCCATCAATTGTACTCTGACCTGTTCCATATCTATTGTCAAACATGTGTTTTGTATATGCGTCATTGACAGCAATTACAGGATACTTGAGTTTCTTTTCTTTTGCAAGAGCCTTCAATCGTATAACACCAGTTGTTGTCTCTTCTGTTCCTCCCATGACTTTCATTGATGCAAATTTTTTATTTCCGTGTATTTTGCTATGACTGTCAGAACCATCATCTGTTAGAATCTGTGGGTTATGGCTTAGCATCTGTTCAATACACCAGTCATATTCTTCGGAGGTTTGACCCGTCCAAGCATAAATGTGGATTCCATTTTCGGCTAAAAATGCAGCTATGTCATCCTGTGTTGAAAGAGGATTTGCGGCACAGGCACTTACATCTGCACCCAACTCTTTTGCACCCATTATCAAGACGGATGTTTCTTTTGTAATATGCAGGCATATTCCTATGCGCAGTCCTTTGAGAGGCTGAGATTTCTTTAATCTTCCAATTGTATTAGTGAGAATCTGCATGTGATCCCGTGCCCATTCGTATGACATCTTTCCTTTTTCTGCTAGGCTTGGATCCTTTACCTGACTCATATGCAATCTCAAATTTTAGGGGTATAAAATGGTATCAAAAATAACAATCTAAATATTGGATATGTTTTGTTTTAAAAAACATGGTCTGGAAGAAAGTAGCAGAAAAGAACGAAATTGCACTAGGTAAAGGGAGAGAGTTTTCTGTAGATGGTAAAAAAATTGCCATATTCAATCAAGATGGCTTTCATGCACTTGATTCAGTTTGTGTACACCAAGATGGATCTCTTGCTCCTGGCAAGCTAGAAGGCGATATAGTAGAGTGCCCACTTCATTTATGGCACTACAACATCAAAACAGGAGAGCTCTTAGATTACATCAAAGGGGTAAAACTTCAAACATACAAAGTTGAAGTAAAAAATGATGGCATCTATCTAGACATATAACAAGTTTAACTAGATTACCATCGTAATCTCCTACATAATTATTATCACATGACAGGGCGCACTAGGAAAGAAGTTCCCAGTCATTTTTACCACATTTACATTGTTTGTTGTATGCATTAATGTATTCCATGTACTCTAAATCCGTACAAGGCCCCTGATCAGGGATAAAGACCCTAGTATTGCAAGACCTGCATCTTGCAATGAAATCATTCAACAGTTAATGTTACAGGCGCTCATAAAAAAACTATAACAGGTGAAAAAATTTCTCACAGGCTTAGCTTAGTTTAAGATATACAATTGTCACCAATTCATTATGACCAATTCTCCTTCAAGAGATGAAATAAAAATTGGAACAAGTGTGCTAATAGTACAAAAGCAAGATCAACGTACAGGCGTTTTGACTAAAGGCGTGGTCAAGAGAATCCTTACTTCAAGTAACTCGCACCCTCATGGAATTAAAGTAGAATTAGATAATGGTAAAATAGGACGAGTTCAGAAATGCGTCAATCCAGAAAAACCATAATGTAAAACACTTAATGTAAAAAATACTCGAAAAAGTTTAATTCTTTAGGATAATTTTAACAAACGTTGAATCCAAAAATACTAGATGAGATCACAAAAAAAGATTTCAACTCCATACAAGAAAAAATTGGTTCATTTCTTGTCGAAGAAATCAGAGAACGAAGATCACAGGGAGTGATATTGGGCCTGAGCGGAGGAATAGATTCTGCAGTTATTGCCATGCTTTGTGCAAAATTTGTCAGAGAAAAATCACTTGCATTGATAATGCCAGATTCAAAAATTACACCGCAGACAGATACAGAAGACGCAATCAAAATTGTCGACAGTTCACATCTGGAATACAAGTTAATTGATATCGGATTCATCCACAAAGAGTACTCAAAGTACATCGAACCAAGCCCACTGGCATTTGGGAACTTGGGTGCCAGGATTAGGTCAAACATTTTGTATTATTACGCCAATGCTAGAAATTATCTGGTTCTCGGATCAGGGGATAGAAGCGAGTTTTTGATAGGATATTTTACAAAATATGGCGATGGCGCTGCAGACCTCTTGCCAATAGTTTCTTTATACAAAACCCAGATTCGAGAATTTGCAAAATTTCTTGGTGTTCCATCCAGCATAATATCAAAGCCAAGCGGCCCCCGATTGTGGGAGGGACACACGGCAGAGGCAGAGATTGGCATGACATACGAAGAAATCGATTCCATCCTTCATTGTGTGATTGACAAGAATCTCTCAATTGAAGACACTGCCAAGATCACAGAAATACCCATTTCAAATGTGGATAAAATTTACCAGATGCACAAAAGAAGCGAGCACAAAAGAATAACACCCAAAGCATGCGTTCTTTGATAAGATGATAAAGTTTGAAAATTTTTGATACATTATCAGTAGCAGAAAAGGAATTAGATATATCAGATAAGGTAAGAATCTACGTCTGCGGTGTCACAGTATATGACGATAGTCACATAGGACATGCCAGAACAATCATAGTTTTCGATACCCTTCGTAGATTTCTAGAATCACAAAGAATCAAAGTTGAATTTATTCAAAACTTCACTGATGTAGATG
>JBAVVB010000305.1:0-2278 GCA_049697075.1 Nitrosotalea sp. | reverse complement strand
CTCTAAAGTAGAGATTTGCTGCAGATAAGATAATTTTGAAAATGGTGGAATGTTTTGACAAATCCATCTCAAAACTCTAGTTTTTGACAAAATTATCCGATCTAAACAATTTTTTGCAACCTAACGTATGCCAAATAATTCAAATTTTAGACCATTTTTGAGATGACATGGACGCATGAGAAGAGAAGTATCAAGTCTGTGTTCCTAAAATATCAAGTTATTCAAAGTTATTGTAAAATAACCTTCTAATTTATTACATCGTATCAGTAAAACCTGCATCTTGTTAGCATACAAAGTAGTAAAACAACGATTTACACCAACCCAAGAATTTTGTACTATGATGGAAACATTTCGACAAATGGTAAACGAATGCATCAGAATAGGCCTTGATAACAACATATCAACACTGAAAAAATTCTCATCAAATCACTACCATGATCTAAAAAAATATGATATCCAATCAAAATACAAGCTTACTGCCATGTCGCAAGCTTGTGGGAGACTAGCTCAAATGAAGCGTTCAATTAGGGAAGGCAAGGCTCCAAAATCCCCATACATACAAAAACCATATCTTGTCTCATGTTATGGATTTAAGATAAACGGAATATTACTTTCAATCCCAATAGGAGATAGAAGATACATCAATATCATACTGAACCATCATACACAAGCAATTCTCTCAGACAAGTCATTCAAGGTCAAGTCGTTTGTAATCACGCCAGACTCAATCAGTCTTGGAATCCAAAAGGAAGTTGAGGAAATTAAATGTGATAATATAATAGGAATAGACAGGAATCTGCGAAATGTTGCAGTAGGAAACCATGATAAAGTAACAATGTATGACATGGAAGATCTTCCAAAGATCACATATCGAACCAAAAAAGTAACATCATCGTTCAAACGCAATGATCACAGGATAAGGCAAAAGATCTATTCAAAGATAGGTAACAGAAAGGCAAGAAGAGTCAGACAGTTCCTAAACCGAGTCTCAAAAGATATTGTAAGTAAAGCAAGAGAATCTTGTTCCATAATTGTATTGGAAGATATCAAGGGAATAAGAAAACTGTACAGAAAAGGAAACTACCAGGGTAAAAAGTACCGAGGCATGATGAACTCTTGGCCTTTCCATGAGCTGCAAAGACAGATACGGTACAAATCTGCATGGATGGGAATTCCAGTACGATTCGTATCTCCAGTGCGCACCAGCATACTGTGTCCAATATGCGGGAGTAGAACCCAAGAGGACCAGTACCAACATCGTCAATTGTGGTGCAGCAGTTGTAAGAGAACAATGGACAGAGATGTAGTAGCTGCCATGAATATATCTTACAAGGGGTTGAGAAGGTTCTGCAATCCTAGTGGGCTCTCAGATGAAGCGATGAAGGGGAACCTGGGTAATGCAATGCCAGTAATCCTCCGAGTGGATGGGAGCAAGTTGGGTTTGAAGGCATGAGCCATAAACTTAACAGAACCAGTCAAGTCGCAGTTTTCTCAGACCGTACTAGCTAATCCCTTGCATATCATGTATATGGCCGCATATTTTGGCACAGAGATTCTCTCATTTGCATATGGACCATATTTCTTGTTCTTCAACTTGACCAAGACAGGACAGTTGGCAATAATGTTCACCTCTTCTTCTCCAAGCAAGCATGCATCCAAAAAGGGATCAAAGTCATCGAGATTTTTGCACTGGATTTTTGACAGGCCACTCTTGCTGTTTATCGAACCCTCAAGCCTGAAAATTCTGTGTATGTCCATAGTTACTTTGGGATCCACTTTTACTCCCATTGTTTGGCGTATCTCGTCGAGTTTTGTTTGGAATGCAAGATACCCATCTGAAATTATTTGTCTTGTTACTTTGGGCACCTTTGTTTTTGATCCAAATAGACTAGTTGCTACTCGGCCTTTCCATCCTGCCTCACCTATCTCAGGAAGCGTCGACTTGGAATTGTATTGTTTTTTCATTCCAAAGGTTTCAGGCATTGCACCGTTGAACATTAGATAGTCTACAAGATCTGCTCTTTCTTGCGAGCCCAGCATTTCATAATTATTGTTTATGACTCGGATGTGAAACCCTTCGTTTCCTGAAAAATATACCTCAGTCTCCTCATTTTTTATGCCAAGATCTTGGCCAAGCATTTGCACCAGTTTTTTAACTTCCTTTTTTGATTCACCTATACAGTTCTTGCAGGCAACTGATACAACCTCAAACTTGGTAGACCCGCACTGAGGGCAGGCAGGTGGCTTTCCCGGTATAGCACCATGGCATGAGCTGCAC
>JBAVVB010000304.1:0-8420 GCA_049697075.1 Nitrosotalea sp. | reverse complement strand
CGTCTTATCTCTTCTGGAAAAAAATTCGTATGATTCTTGATAAATGCCGGTGAAAGAATGTTGTGCGGAATTTCTTTTAGTTGATTATCTCTTATCAGATCTGAATATTGTTTATATTTTTTCTTGTAATCTCCGTTGCAACCGATCTTGTCATATTTTAAAATATTCTCTAAAATCTTAGCTTGAAAACAAGATTGGGCTTTACCTAAGTCATGAGCTTTGCATGAAAGTTCCAACGCTTCCCAGAAATATTGTTTATATGGTTCTGGTAAAACGTTTAAAATTTTTTGGCCGTATAATAATTGAACATCATGAATATTCTTTACTACATTATTTGTATGTTCAAATAGACTTTCTACGGGGTTTGACTTGGCAATAACCACCATGTATAATATTCACCATCAGTCAGAACATTCATTTCTTCATCATATGCTTCAATGTGGGTGTCTTTTTCCAAGTAATGATATTCTTTCCAATCAAAATCTCTTATCATTTTGGTTTGCTGTTTTTCCCCTGTTCCAGTTGTTACATAAACTGGATGTAAAAAAGTAGCAAGTCTGTATAATGTTCCCTTATCTTGTAATTTTTTCGATTCTTCTGATATCACATATGTACTGTGTTTTAGCTGTATACCACCAACTTTGTTTTCTTTAATTTGTACCATTTGTACGTCATCTACTTTAAGAAGATCTTCTGCGCGTCCCAAATAAAGGTAAAAGGGTGGTGTTTGGAACGTATTTTTTAGTTCTTGTAAAGTTTCGTCATCACTAATGACGTGTAATACTGTGTATACATCATGTAAGGTATGAATCAATAACGGATAATTGGAAAATTTTAGTGGTCCGTATTTTTTGGTCGACTCCTCGTCATATTTTTTATACCATTGATAATCTCTCAATAATGCTTCATAATCGCCCTGAATTGAGATATTTAAAGAATTAACCTTAATTTCTCTTTTCAATAATGTGGATATCAATCCCAATACAGTTGAGGGAGGTACAAGCGGATACGTCTCTACTATCTCGCTACTCATAGGGTTTCTATAAACTGCAGTGTTCTGATGCAGTTTTAACCGTAAGGCATTCATTAAGACTCGTAATACTGTAACACTTTGTTTTTTAGTTGTGAGATAACAAACTCTGGAGAACCTACATGTTTTTGCATGCTTTCTGGCAAACTGTCCTTCATATCAGAAGATGAATTTGCAAAGAATCCATCTCTTATTCCTATGAAAGTGCTGTCTGCAATATTTGCATGTGATTCTTGATCTTCATAGTTTAACGATAGCTGCTGTACTAATGCACTAACATTGATTTCTGGTTTGTCGTTTTTCCAGTCTAGTATTACTGTGTTTTCAAAAAAGGGATTCAATGTGTCATATACTCCGCCAACAATAAACAGGGGTTTTAGATCCTCTCGTCTACCACGGATATCCCTATACAGCGTACCTATGACATCTAATAATTGACATACACGTTTTGTTTTAGATTTCTTTCCAATGTCATTGTTACGCAAATTTGATGTATACTTATCAAAATCTTCTTTATGTTTCTCATAATCCTTCTGTGGCATTATTTTGGTTGATATTTCATCAGACTCTGTTCCAATTCTGTGCAGGTCTATACAAACAGTATACTTGAACAGTGATCTTTGGTTTTCAATATTAGCTATGTTTGGTTGTATGTTTTTCTTATCTGCCTGATACTTGTTGGTTAACATTTCCATATCACTTTCATACGGTTCTATGGCTATTGCTGGCAGTATTCTTACAGGACTAACCCTTGTTACGGTTGCCTTTCCCTTTCCTACATCAACGTCGGTTTTCATGTAGCCAAACAAGTCAGATTCTTCACTATCTCGAATATCTGAGATGATTTGAACTACTTGTTTATCTCCAGAACCTGAATTTACAACATCTGAGGGTTTCCATTCGAATTCCTTTACACCTTGAACAAACAAGGAATATCGTAATGATTGCCTTGATGAATACGAGTAGACCTTGCCATTCCCCCTATGCATTTTTTTCAAAACAGACAGATTACCATATCCTTCATCATAATTGAGAGATTGACCTTCAAAAATAATTGTTATAGTTAGGCCTTTTGATTTATTCATATACAGTTTCAACCTCATTTTGTAATTTATTGTTTTTCTGTAGAAAACCTGACATGAATGCATATGCACGTGACTGGAAGTTTATTTCATCTTTATGATTTAAAATAGATATAAGCGATTCTGGGATGGATTTATTTTCAGACATGTACATCTTAACCACCATATCATAAAATGCGTCTATCTTTTTATTTCGTATCATTGATAAAAGAACGTATGAGCGTGATTTTCTTTTTTCGTAATCCATACTGGTAAATTTACTTCCCTCATCTCTCAGATGATTTAGAATTCCAAATACCTGTTTTGATTCTAACATTGTTTTATCACCAGAAAGTATAACACTATAAATTGCAAAGATTAATGATATGTTAAAAGCTTTTCCTAGTAACCTTGGTAATGATTGTTCATTGAGATAAGTGTGAATTAGCTGATAACAGAGAGGTAATAAAGGATCACGTCTCAGTATTCTAGACACAACCTCTCGTCCTATGTCTAAGTCATTTCGATCCGATAGTTTTTCATTTCCCTGTATCCATTTAAACGAGTTTATTGCAAAATTATCCTGAAATAGTTTTGCTACATCTTTTCCCATGTGGAAATAGTGATAATTGGGACGCCCAGTATCTTTTCTAGACACAGTCTTTAATTCAACAAACAATATATTTTGTATTGCCCAAGAGCTTTTTGTTCTCTGTTGTTTCAAAAATACATCTTTTACAACATCCTCATAAATGGTTCCTTCTAATCTTTCCAAACTTATTTTATATTGTTTATCAATTTTTTCATTCTCATCATATGTCAATTCTAGTGACGGAATATTTACAAAGATATAATTACTATCAATTTCTTTACCATTAATTTTATTTCTTGCTTGATATGGAATTTCATTTAATCCTGCCCAAGCACATAAAAATAAAAGCTCACAAACATCACACATGAACAAATCTGATTGCATATTGTAAAAAAAATTCTTGAATTTGTTCGCAGATACAGCTATGTTAGAAAACATTCCTTCTGAAAATATGGATTTATCATCATCCAAGTCTTTTATATACACTGTATTTGTTCTGCAGAATTTACAAATTATTCCATCCCGCACTGAAACATTTGAGTCAAGTTGATTTATTGCTGATTCTACGTATTCCCTTTCAAATAATGTACGTCTGTCATTGGTTCTAACTATGCTATAATTACCGATGATATTTTTGTTGAAATAAAAATTTTTAAAAAATGTTACAAGAAATTTTGTATCTCCATCTTTAATTTTTTCAATTCTATCTGAAAATTCATTTTTTATTTTTTCTTCAAGTTTGACTACATCCTTTTGTTCGACATCTGAACTTTTCAGCTCGATTCTTATTATTCCGATAGCTTTATCCTTAAACCTAGATAATTTTTTAATACATGTTTTTATGGAACTGTCAAAATCATTATAATCTAATTTAATTTCATTGTGTATCTTGTCTGATTCATTTTTTATTTTAGAATTTAATTCCCAAATGTATTTGGGGTCTAATTTCTTGAACTTCTTTAAAATCCCATATACGGATAATTGATTTTCCATGTATTGTTCCAGAGCATATGTGAAATACCCATGAGAGAAATTTTCCAGATCTTTTTTGTTTATTTCTATATGTGTTTGATCTTTAATTGATATTTTCTTTCCGGCGTTTTTTTGAATTCTCAAATAACCTATGATGCCTGCATTCATTAACCAGTCGCCCATTATAATTTTCATTAAGAATCCACTTTTACGAATCCAAATCCATTACTTCGTCGATATCCGATCCCACTCTGATAAAAAAAATTTAACACATCAGAACTAGCCCACATTTTTAACAATCCTGTAAACCCTAAAACCAGTCCATTGTAATGGCGGGCTACAACTTTTTTGTATTTAACAAGCTCAAAAGAATTTTTTTGAAAGTCAAGAGGCATAGTATTATACAATCTCCACTGTTCGTTTAATGTATTGTAAAATGATTCATTAAAATTCTCATCTTTTGGTGTTATGTATCTGTCTTTTTGGGCAGAATTACGTATGACGATAGGAGATAAAGTGATAAATACTATTTTATCACTATTGATGGCATATTCATCAATGTATGAGAATTTTGGGTTAGAGATTTCTGTTTCAAACAGTGGGAAGTTATTTATCAATAAAAGTCCGTTGTAAATATTTGTAATAAGTTTAGAAGAGGTAGATGTAACATAAATTGTAAGTTTTTCTCCAATTAGTAGTTTATCACTGACTATAGTAGGTTTCTTATCAAATCGTACGGCAAAACAAAAAGGATCATTTTGGAAAACGGCCTTTGAATATCCTATGTTCTTGTCTAACGCAGTTTTAATTAATGCCATAAATCCAGACCTATAGTCTAATGGAATCTCATCTTTTCCTGTGATATTGTAAGTAACAGAAAATCGCAATAAAATAATCTCTATTTTCGATCTATTTTAGAATTTAGATAGGCTTAGAACCATCCTCAAAAATTACCAATTTTTTGCCTAACTTTTTCTTAACCTTTTGTTCTAGTAACATGCTAATCGAGATCTTAGTATGATAAAAAGTAATATAGAAGTTGTTCATTATGAGCTTGTAGCGATGCAAATCTCAGTGACTCTGAGTACTGGCATACCTATTTATTGAAATTTTTTTATTCAAAGAATATCTTGGGATTTGAAAAGCGTGAAATCTTGCTGATCCTAGGAGTTTTGTTTCTGATGATAGGGTTACTGCCGTTCTTGGCTCCCGTATATGCAGTAATAATTGCAATTATAGCATACTTTGGGATCAGAGTATTTGTTGGAAGACGAAAGAAACAGATTCAAAAAGCAATAGGGGAAGGAATGTGTGCAATATGTGGTGCTAGGATAATTCAGAGCAAGTGCCCCAACTGTGATGAACCAAAGACCGGTTAATATTCAGGCTTCATATCAAGGTGACAAATTCTACGAACGACTTATAATGAATTCAAGGCTAAGTTTACCTAAATGCGATTAAAGGCATATTGGGGATTAACAAGTAGCTCAACTTTTCCACAATTAACACCTAAAATTGTAATCTCTATGATGAAATGGTAGCATAGATGAGATACTTGAGATCCTACACTATTGTCAGCTTTTTAATTCTAATTTTAATTGGACAAACTTATTCTGCTTTAGGTCAGGCAGCTCCTATCGCAAATCACGTGGTCATAAATGAAGCTGATATAGATCCAGTGGGGGATGACACCAAATATCCGATAGATTGGGTGGAACTCTACAATCCTACTACCAGTCCTGTAAATATTAGTGGGTGGACTATTGGCGCAACAACTGGACTACAGCAAATCTACACGATACCAATCAATACAATAATTCAAAGCAAACAATTCATGGTATTCGTAGATGGTCCAATGTGGTTTCCACATGCCGGTGCAGTTATCCAACTAAAAAATGATAGCGGGACAATAATTGACCAAACTCCGCCATTAACTGATCTTCAAGGCGGGGGTAATTCATGGCAAAGGCTAGCAGATGGCTATGACACAGGTTCTTCAAGCGATTGGGTTTACAAAGTGGCCACTCCGGGATCATCTAACGGTCAACTTGCTACAACAACCACTGCCGCTCAAAATACTATGACAGTTACCACTGACAAAACCAGCTATATCTTCGGAGACACTGTAACAATGAGCGGAAAAGTTTCAACGCTTCTAACTGATCCTGTTCTAGGATATCCTCTGGCGGTTAGCATGGTAGTGTCTGGACCGTCTGGTTTTCAAAAAACGTTTACTCTGTATCCAAACACTAATCTACAATTTAGCACATCTATGACTACTGGTCAAGTAGTGGGATTTCCAGAAGGAAATTACACCATCTCGGCATCATATGGAAGCCTTACAGCATCATCTACATTCATGCTTGGTTCTACTTCGTTTACTCCTCCAACCCAGGCCGTCTCATCTACCATGTCCATGTCAACAGACCAGTCGAGTTATACCATATCGCAATCAATTACACTTGATGGTACTGTTTCTCAAGTTATTCCATTAACCCCAGTGGTTTACAAAGTCTATAATCCAAATGGTACCATGGTATACCAAGGAAATCTTTTTCCTGATTCCCAAGGTCATTTTACTACTTATAGTCAATACCAATCGAGTGCATCTGGAATTACAATAAACACCGTTAATCCAATTTATGGAAAATATGTAATTACTGCAAGCTATGGCACTGCAACAACTACTACTTCCTTTATGCTGGTATCTCAACAAACACAAACTGCACCATTATTGATATCGACTGATAAACAAGTATATGGTCTTGGGAACACAGTAAAGATGAGTGGGAGCACTCAACTAACAGGACTACAAAATTCTGGACTCTCTCCATCTTTGGAAATAGTGCAATCTACTGCAGCATCTGCAAGTCGAGGGATCGTGCCACAAACTCTCGACATTAAAACATTTGTCAATTTAACTCCATCTGACACGTTCACTTACAATTTTACTATCCCAAGTGATCCAAGTAGACTTGGAAATTACAGAGCTATATTGTCCACATCTTCTGCAACTGCTGAAGCTGATTTTGTAGTTGCACAAAATCCAAGCACTTACCAACCTACAACACAAACAGGCCCATTCGTCATGACTACTGACAAGACACTATATGCATATGGAGATTCAATTGTTATTTCAGGCAGCATACAACCAAACATGACACTTCAGGGTACTCAGATCCAGATCTTAGTTTTCAATTCTACGGGAAGCCAGTTATATTCTCAAACTTCGTTTGTCAGTGGTTCGGCTATTAGCCAATCTACTCCACTGGCTTTCTTTGCATATCCAGATACCAGTGGAAACTTTGTTATCCAACAGTCTATTACTCCTAGTGTTTTTACGGCTGGCACATATACTCTAAAGGCCTCATATGGCAACCTCCAGACATCGACTACCTTCTCAGTGTACAACCCACTTGACACAGGCAGCCAAGGTCCTATGGTGGCCAATCTTGATAAACAAGTGTATGGAGTAGGAGACACCGTTCATCTAACTGGAACAATATCGAACATAGCGGCAACTTCCTTGTATACGCTAAACCTCCTGCAACCTGACGGAAAAATAATTACCGCTAATTTAGCGGTGAATAATGGGCTTTTCTCGTGGAATTATACAGTCCCAAGCCAAGCTACATTTAACACTGCTTCTACAATTACTACTGCTAATAGTGTGACAACATCTAACGCAAACTCACAGAGCAACCTGTATGGAATCTATAGCATAACAATAAATTCTAACAATGGAAATTCCCAATTGTTCTTCCAAGTATCTCCAAATCCCCAAAATCAAACTACCATTTCTCCATTTACTGTAGAAACTGACAAGACTGCATACATGAGCAGTGACGTATTGGATATTTTGGGACAAGCATTACCACAGCCAAATACTGCATCTCAAGCTATTAACAACCAAGTTCAAATATCAATTTATACTCAAACTGGAGAAGAAATTTACAGTGGTTTTGCTAATCTGAACTCGGGCGGGCAATTCAATGTATTAGTACCCATGCAGCCTGGTGTGTGGACGACAGGAACTTACACCATTTATGCGCAATATCTTACTTACAATGCTCAGACAACATTTCAAGTGACAGATTCACTTGTAGTTAACTCAGGAAAACCCCAACTTTTCATGGCAACAGATCATGCCCAATATATTCCTGGTCAGACAGTTCTGGTTACGGGTAGGACCAGCTACATCATATCAGTTAACAACGCTTATCTTACATTTGGCTTGGCAAACGATACCATAATCAGTGAAGGGCAACCTATATCGCAAAAGGGTTACACATTACCCGAAGCCACTGTATCTTTTGATCAGAATGGCTACTTTGGCTATAATTATACAATTCCAAAATCTACTCCTCTTGGAAATTACACTGTAATAGCTCAGGTACCGTTTGGATTCTTTAATGCAACATATCAAGTAGTTAATCAATTACCTCAGGTAAACGTCACATCGCAAACAAATGCCACTCAAGTGACATCTCCACTTGTAAACACGACTCAAGTAACGCCGCCATCTACAAATGCTACCCAAGTTCAGCAAGAACCAACTATGATTCCAACAAGTGTGGGACCAACACAAACGAGAACCACCCAATCTATGATTGTAGACAAGGAGAACATGATATCAAGTTCACTCATTCCAATAAGCCTAAGTGAAAAGGTCAATGGCAGTCAAACCTACTATCCAAGGGAAATAGATGGATTGCTTCGTGTAAATCCAGGTGATGAAAATGCAGTTAGCCTTAAGGTGATCTCA
>JBAVVB010000303.1:0-5300 GCA_049697075.1 Nitrosotalea sp. | reverse complement strand
TCTGGGAACCATGTCATGTTCGTTGATCTCTACGATGTTGGACCTGGCGGACAGCCCCTGACTTTTATTTACAATATCAGCGTGCTTGACGTATTTGGTCCATTGTTCCAGTATATCATCTCGGCAGGAGGCATGGCGTGCTTTGTCTTGCTTGGATGGGTAGTAATTACAAATAAAAGGAAAAAAGTAAAACCTAAGCACTAGCCTTTATTGTGGCACCGCGAGGAAGTTTGAACGCATAGATTGCAGTGAGCAGAGTCATTGCAAAAAGCAAGATGCCAATGCCATTATGAATTGCAACTATTGTTGCCTTGAGTTGTGTGTTAATTACAATTGCACCAAGCACTATCTGCGATGCTGCAAAAACGGCTGCAAGCGTTCCAGTGATTCTAAGGTTCTTGTGAGAGCCTGTAACTTTCCAGCTTGCGACTGCGGTAGCTATTATCATGACGCCAGTTATTGCCGCAATTAATCTATGAATCCATTCTGTCAAGTATTGTGCAGAAGGTAAGAATCCGCTAGGGCATAGCGGCCATTGCGGGCATGCAAGTCCCTGTCCACTTGACTCTAGATATCCACCAATGAACATTAGACAATAAAGAATTACTAGAGAAGCAAGTGCGAGATACTTGAAGTAGGTTCCGTTAAAATGTCGGGATTTGTTTGACGACATTTTAACTCATCACAATCGGGTCTACATCTTTTGACTGTTTCATACCTTCACCTTGTGATGCGATTGGCTTGAACCTCAAGCCTCTGTGTAAAATGTTTCTTGCAGCATTGACATCCCTGTCAGATATCACAGCACAAGCGAAACAATGCATCTTTCGGTTCTCTTCGGGTACTAGCTTCGACCCACATATCGAACACTTTGATGATGTTCCCTTTGGATTTACATAAATCGGAATAGTTCCATTCTGTCTTGACTTGTAATCTATGATATGCTGTAACTTGAACCTCGACCATGAGTTTAGTCTGAATCTGAATCTCTTTCCTTTGTAATCTCCCTTTCTTCCCTGATTTCTAATGTATGTAAGATGTTCCATTACTGGAGTCATTTTTGTTGATACTATGTTGTTTGCTAAATTATGTAATAAATTATGTTCTTTATCTCTCTGTTTCTTGCCATATTTCTGTGTTAATCTCCTTTTTATTCTCACATCATTTCTTGTGAAATGTGATAGTCTTTCTCGTATCTTCATCTTGTAGTTAGTTATATCAGATATGTCATAAACTTCTACCTTATTTTCCGAATCTGACGTGGCTATGTTTTCAAAGTTCATATCTATTCCAATATGACCACAAGATTCTTGTTCTGGAGCTTTGATTGTGTAAGGAATCACTATCTCGCTATCGCGAATAATTATATTTCCTATCTTGATATCTGGTTGAGAGAGTTTTGTTGTAACATGGTCATTCAACAATATGTTGATGAACTGTCTCGGTTTTATTGAAAAACTGAGCAATTTACCATTTAGTCTAATGTGACATGAATCTACAATAGCAAATCTTTTTTTTACATATGGCTGCTTTATGTCATATTTCTTTTTCAACATTCGCCGATAGTTTTTCAATATGGCATGTGCCTTGAATACTGCCATATTGATGAAACTTGTATTGTAATCATTCTTGAACTGTTCATAAACTAGATTTCGGAGTGCAAGTTTTGATGTAATTCGGGATTTTATACCGATACGGATCGCCTCGTTTATCATCCAACGAAAATCAGCAAAGAGTTGTCTGTCTTCAAAGACATATTTTTGCTTTACACATTTTGTTATGTACAAATCCATCTCTAAAACTAAAGCACTACACTTAAGCATTTTACATACTCTGCTTGATAACTTGATAGATCTTGAAGTACATTTATTTTTCTACGATAAAGTGTCCGTCCATTCCAAGTGCTGCATGTCCTGGGACAGTACAGATGTAATGGTATAATCCCGGAGTGCCTGCAACAAATGTTACAGTACCGGTATCTCCTGGTTTCATTGGACTATCTGCAGTTTTATACGCTGCATTCCAGACAACTCCGCTTGGATTGTTTGGATCTGTCACTATGCCAAATGCGTGAAACACTTTGCTTGGGTTACTCACGTTAATTGTAACTGTGTCACCAGAGTGTACCGTAATGTCTGGGTTTGTTCCTGTGCCTCCAGTTCCATTAAAGCCGTATTTTGAAAAGTCAGAACTGACCTCGAAAGCAAGTGAGAAAGAATCCGTATTTCCGTTTGCTGATGCAGTGCCACCAGTTCCTGCTGGGATACTACTGGCTCCGCTTCCTCCTCCCACAATTATTGATCCTTGCATGCCAAGTTCTCGATGGCCTGGGACTGCACAGATATAGTAGTAAGTTCCAGCAGATGCTGGGATAAATGTAACAGTGCCACTTTGTCCTGGCTTCATTGGGCTGTCAGCAGTTCCAATAGTAGTGCCGTCAATTGCAGGCCCTGGGCCACTTGTTGATGCGGTAATTGCAAATGCATGAAATGATTTACCACCGTTTGTTACAGAAAATACAATCTTATCTCCAACACTTGCGTTAACAGACGGATCAGATCCTGGAGAACCTGTTGGAGCGTCAAAACCATACTTTGAAAAATCAGGCGACTCTACAAATTTTAGTGAGACATCGATCTCTTTTCCTGTAAATGTTCCTTGTGTAGAGGATGGACCGCTGCCGGAAGTTTGATTTGCAGCTTGTGCTTCCATTTGCTGTTCTTGGAGTTTACCTGCATTTGGCAAGTAAGAATTCCAATAATCATAATGCGTGAAAAAGAGGGCGCCGCCTATTATTTGGACACCGATAATAATTGCAAGCATCTTTCCAAGTCTATTAGAGGAGGTCCTATTGATGGGAGTTTCGTGTTCGTTATGGCTCATATCAGTATCCTGAGTGGCCGCCGTGTGGATTCTTTGCTTCTACTGGATAGTAATACTTGCCGCCAATTCCCCATGGATCGTCCATGTTGGCGGGCTTGCCTTTTGCTGCATAGTATATCAACGAGGCCAAGAATACTGCAAAGCTTGCTCCAATTATCCATGCTCCAGTTGTTGCAATCTGGTTTAGCTGTACCCATGACGTGAACTCTGGCGGATAATCATAGACTCTTCTTGGCATTCCTTCAAGGCCAAGCAAGTGTTGTGTAAAGAACGTCTGGACTGTTCCCCAGAACATTGCGACAAAGTGAACACTTGCCCACCTTTCGCTGTACATTCTTCCTGTGATGTATGGGAACATGTAGTATATCATGGCCACAAATCCAAATCCAATTGTTCCTACAAGGAACAAGTGCATGTGTCCTACTACCCAATAAGTTCCGTGCGTGATAAAGTCTAGTGGCATTGCAGAGTTTAGCACACCACCAGCACCTGCAGAGAAAAATAACGCAATTCCACCAACTGCAAACTTCATCGGAGCTGCAAATTTGATTCTGCCTCCCCACATTGTTGCAAGGAAATTAAAGACGTGCATTCCTGATGCAGGAACTGCAGCTAGAGTACCAATCATAAAGACTACCTTTGTTGTAAAGTCCATTCCAGTAGAGTACATGTGATGGCCCCAAGAAGCAAAGCCTATGATACCAAGCATGACAAATGCAAATACACCAGAAGCCTGACTGTATAGCGGCTTTCTTGAGAACCGTGGTATAATCTCATACATCATTCCAATTGACGGTAACAGGAATATGTACACCTCAGGATGGAACGTGAACCAGAACAAGTGCAAGTATGCAATCGGATCTCCTCCTGCAAATGGATTGAAGAATGCGGAAATTCCAAGTCTGTCTGTTAGCATCATGATAAGTGCTGCGGCATATGTTGGCATTGCAACAATTGTCATCAAGGAAACAGTAAACATTGACCATGCAAATAATGGAACTCTTCTCAATGGAAGGTCAGGGTGTTTGCATTTGAGAATTGTTACAACAAAGTTAATTGATGATAAAATTGATGATATACCAAGAATTTTCATACCAAATATGAACATGTCTGCAGCAGGTCCAGGTGCTCTGATTATAGAGTATGGAGCATATGAAACCCAAGTCGTATCTGCAAATCCAAGCCAGAGCAGTGCACCACCAACTGGATTCATCCAGAATGCGATTGCATTAAGTTTTGGATATGCCATGTCTTTGTATCTGACCATGATTGGAACCAGATAGTTACCAATACCGTTTGCAACCGGCAGAGCAAACAGGAAGAGCATTGTTAGACCGTGAACTGTAAATATTCTGTTAAATGTTGCCGAGTCAGAAATTAAAACTCCTTCTCCTGGGAAGAACAAGTGTGTCCTGATTATCATGGCCAAAACTCCACCCATAAACAAGAATGTGAGACCTGTTATGGTATAGAGATAACCCACATCAGTGTGGTGTGTTGAAAACATTATCTGCCAGACTGGTCGTGGCTTTTGAAGTTCTAGTACCATGCTCTTACCTCTATCTTTTCAAATGTTTCTAATGTACATAAAATGTTTTTGGTTATTTTCAAGTGGCGTTATCATCCTCCACTACAAGCGATCCTCTCATGTTATAGTGCAAAAGACCGCAATATTCCCTGCATTGTATAGGATATGTCCCTACAGTATCAGGTGCAAACCACGCGTGATTTACGTGACCTGGAACTGCATCCTCAAAGACTACCCAGTCTGGGATGTTAAATGAGTGCATTACATCTCTTGAATAGATCTCAAACACATATGCATGGCCCTTTATGACATGCAGAGTGCTAATCTCCTTTGTTCCATCTGCATGCTCAAAGCTCCAGTACCACTGTTGACCAGTTACTTTGATAACTTCTGCATTGGCTGGAACGTCTTCAACTGCTTTTTGGACTACCCAAGAATCTACACCGACATAACACAAAACTGCAATAACAATGGCAACGAAAACCCACTCCGCTGTATCGTGACCCATCTAATGACCGCCCTCATCTTCGTAGCTTCCAGATGTTGGATCATCAAGATGTTCCCACTTTGTTGGATTTTTGTTCTTTGGGTTTGATTCTCTAAATCTCCAGACAAGCCAGATCATGGTACCTGATACAATTGCGCCAACTGTAAATGCGGCAGTTGTCATTCTGAAGAACTCGTTCCAGACCTCAGCTCTTAGGTTGATGTATTGTTTTTCAGATGTTTGTTGTGCAAGCTGTGCATGTGCAAAATACAACTGGGGAACTAGGGCCAGAGCAACTATTGTTATAATTGAAATAGCAATGAGAGTTTTCATTTGCTGTTTTGACGTTCACTTCGCTTTCTATTTAAGCGTTTTGAAGATTGTCAGCGATCCATCAAGTTT
>JBAVVB010000302.1:0-1916 GCA_049697075.1 Nitrosotalea sp. | reverse complement strand
GTCTAATGTATTGCCCTTTACTTGAAATTCACATATGATGCAAATTCCTCTCATCTCTACCATTATTTTCATACAATGTACTTGTTATTATTTTTCTTGGATTGGTTTCTTATTAGTACGTTTGAGTTAGGTTCTGTCAAATCTATAGGGATATTCTAATTGTCATTAGTCAGAGTCTTACAGTTTTTGAACCAACTGTTAGTCCAAGTCCTGCTTAAGCTGTCTTAAGTAGTATCGCAGCGTATGAATATCAGAGATAAAAAGAATGAAGAATTTTTTCAAGACCATATGGAAATCTAAATCCGATGAATCTAAAGAAAAACATCAAACAGAACAGGAAGAAATGAAAGAAGAGACGCATGAGCTAGAGCAAGTCGAGCAAGATGCGCAAGAAGATATTAGAGAAACAGAAGATGAAGAATGACTGCTCTACAATAATATCAAAAAGCTTTACCTGCAGCAGGTGTTGATAATTTCATGGAAGGAGACCATTTTTGGAGGCAAAACATGTGGCTCGGATTGTAAGCGTAAACTGTAAAGAGGGATACAACTGCGATTGTCATTTTGATAGGAGTAGATGATGACATACTTGGCCAGCTCTGGTATAACTTGGTGCTAAATTTTTAAAATAGAATCAACTGTAATCTAAAATAACTTAAGGCATAACAGTCTCTTTGGCGCTTGGCTTAAGACTTGGATTACATCACATGCGATTTCTTCCAGGGATAAATTCTTGTATCTACTTTGCGCATGCAGATGTCAGGTTCATGACAGAGAGAACCACTTCCATATGTAATATCTCACTGCTTATCAATTCTCTTAGTTCTGATTCGGTCATATTTTCCAGCTTGACAAGTATATCATATTTTCCTCGGGTTTGGTGAATTTCCTTTACTGATTTGAGAGTTTGGAGTTTTCTTATTACAAGTGTTTCTTTTCCTGGCTGGCAGATAATGAATGCAAATGTTGGGCAGATTTTATCGTCCTGAATTTTTTTATCACGCTTTGCATCAAATTGAGATGATATTTCTTGTGTCATGTTATGATCCTGTTAATCCGCTCCTCTAAAAAAGGACGCTTACACATCTGTTAGTTTCATGTACACTTTTGTACCTCAAGATTATAAACTGACTTGTTAGATCTTTTTCATGAAACAAAGACTAACATGCGCAAACCATTCAAACGAAGAAATAGTTCTTGATCAAATAGGTTGGAATAATTTTAACTGTCCAAAATGTGGCAGTGATTACTCTATTGGAAGAAAGGTGGTATTGCTAGACCCAAAACCTGTTGAAAGGCCGTATGCTTTCAAACATTAGTAGACAGATCAGTCCATGATGCTGACAAATGTGTATGTAAAGTAGACGCAAATGTAAGCGCGATTTAATAGATTTACCGACAATAAACTAGTGAATAGTAACATGCCAAATGAAAGGGCAGACGATTTTACAGCAGGTTTTGTACAAATGACACATGGAGAGCATATAACAGGTAAGTAAGATGGACAAAGGAGGAACAATGACTGTACAATCTGAGAGTGGACGGTCAAGTTTTGGTTCAAAGGACTTCATTCAGATCTTCCATCATTATTGTTTATTTTGGTCTGAATACTGGGCAATATGGGCCTATCACTGGTGGAAAATTGAAAATATCGTCGGGCCCTAAAAATAACCAAGAATCCTCGCTTGTCTGTCATTTGTCATTTTAGAACATTGATGCAAATGTTCTTCCTTTTGCAGTCAGACCAACATCAATCTTGATCTTTTGTTACATAATTATTCATCACAGACAAGCGAATCTGATTCAACCAACTCCCTTTTACAAAATTCAAATAAATCATATAGTTGGCAAAGGCTAAAATGAAAACCAGGCGAATCGCCAAAAGACGGACTGTTAGAAAGACAAGATACACATCC
>JBAVVB010000301.1:0-1604 GCA_049697075.1 Nitrosotalea sp. | reverse complement strand
GGGGAATCTTCTTGTCAAATACATGTTGCAATGATATTTCCAAGAAGTGATCCTTAGCTGTTTCTATCAAACTGATTTTGTAATGTAATCAAAATGGTCTGGAATTATGCCCAACCCTCAGGTATCTAATCATAGCCTTTGATGTCTGCGGAACGGAAATTAAGATGGATGGTATGAGAACTGAATTTAAAACACATGATGTTGCCTGGAGCTTTATGAAAGAATATAAGAAATTCTATCCGCTTTTTAATTTTGCACTGGTGTCTGATCTTCCCGACTCTGAGAAGATGACCATATTTCGATATTTGTAATTTTTTAATATACGATTCTTTTCATTATCCCCATCCTGGGGTGGAGGATATACTTTTTAGGAACTAATTTCTACCACAACGCAAGGAAAAATGTGTTTTAAATGATTGGCCTTCTTCCCTATGTAATCGGAGCCGCGGTAGTTGGCATATTACACATGTCAGCTCCTGATCATTGGTTTACAATTTGCATGCTTGGAAGAAGTGCAAAATGGACTAGGACACGACTCTTTGGAATATCGCTTGCAACCGCAGTTGGTCACATAATTCTTTCCGTTGCAATTGGTCTTGGAGTGGTAGTGATAGGGCTTGTATTTTCTCATTTGATTTCATTTTACTTGGACACTGGAATAGCAATAATTATGATTACTGTTGGCTTGATTGTTGGAATAAGATCTCTTGTAAGAAAAAAAGGGCATCAACATAGTCATGATCATCACGATCACAGTCATGAACATCATGATCACAGTCATGACGAAAATGATAAGAAAAATAATGACAGACTAAATCGTGGCGTTGGATATTTTTCTGTACTGGGAGCTGCACTATCTCCAGACCTCAGCATAACTCCAATCTATCTTTCTGCAATAAAAGTCGGATTCTATTTTGCCATGGAATTATCGATTGTATTTGCAGTAGCTTCTATCTTGACACTCTTACTTTTAGTTCAGCTTGGTACCTTGGGACTTGCAAAAACTTTTGAGAAAATACCGGAAAAGTACAATGACTCTATGGTAGGATTTGTAATTACCGCCATAGGAATTTACATTCTTGTTACAGGATAGGATTGAATAACCATCTAACGAGATAAATATAACAAAGAGATGAAAAACATAACATGACTCATCATAAGCTACCTGAAGTAGAAAAAAGACTGGCAAGAATAGAAGGTCATGTTAAAGGCATAAGGAAAATGATTGATGATGGAAAAAGCTATCCAGAAATTGTACAGCAAATTACTGCAGTAAGAGCAGCCTTGGATGGTGCGTTGGGGGTAATAGTTGAAGATCTGCTTGACCACATAAGTAAAACATCAAATGGTAAAGGAAAGAAAGCAGCCAATGAGCTAAAAGATACCGTATCAAAGATTCTTTAAAATAAAAAATCTAGATAGATAGAACCATATCTGAATTCAACTTATGTTAAGTTATGAGATTTATTTTTTCGTTCTAGTCATTTTGTAGCTTTCAATAATGGTAACTACAAAAGCAGCAGCAAACAAACCTAAAGGCATTGACAACCACATCGCCTGTCTGAAAAATGCAAGATTTACTGTTTCTGCTGTAAGTATGCATG
>JBAVVB010000300.1:0-2741 GCA_049697075.1 Nitrosotalea sp. | reverse complement strand
TTCTACACCAACCAAGATGGGAGAAATTACTTTATAACCATAAGTCTGAGGCGTGATTTCTTTTCTACCAAATCCATACATGTAAGCCATTTTTTTCAAATAACTTGCATCTTTAACATTCTCGCTTACTTTATCAACTGCTTCCTCATTTTTTAACTGCATTTCTTGGGCATTTTTTAGTGCATATGTCTTGTCCAAATACATTTCATAATCATGAATTGTAGTATAATGGTTTCCTGCTGATTTTACCAATCTTAAACTCTTGTTCATTATCATTAGAAAACGTTTGTCTGTTATCAAAAGTATATCAGATTCTACATGAAGAAGTTCAGGTCTAACGAGAGGAGCTGTTCCATGACCTCTGTCAAAATTTGCTTGATCTCTTACTTGTGAATACTTACCCATTCCTATGAACTTTCCTACCAAAGAGGTTTTTTCTTTTAATTCAGGTTTGGAACAGGTAAGCAACAACTGTTCGCCAGATTCTAAAATGTTAGTTGGGTCAAAATCTTTCATTAGTAATCTTTGTTTATATTCGATATTTGCGTATATAAGATTGGTCATATTGTTTAAGCTTCAAGATACGATATTCTAACACTTGATTAATCTATGTCCACGGGTCTATGCCCTTTGAGAGACGCAACGCATCGATCAGGCCCTCTGCATATCCAATGCTAAGTATTGCAAGCTCTTCTTTTCCATCGCTTTGAAATTTCTCAGCGTCATCGATATAGAGATGCGCATTTTCTATGACTGGCTGTACACTCTTGTCGTCTTGGAAGATCTTGATGACCTCGTCTAGTGCTCGTCTTGCCTTTGGAACATACTTTGTAATCATCTGGTCTGATATTTTTTGTATCTTCGATGAATTATCAAAGGGCTCGTCAATACATTTGGCAAACGCCTTGAGCGCGTCCGTTTCTGTAAAGTGCATCCTTCCTGGAATGATGACTGTATGCGGGGGTTTTCCAAAATCCATCTTGGAAAGAGTAGAGAGTTTTCCAGCCGTTATGCTCTGGGTCCTAGATCCAATTCTTGAAGCTACTATGATAAATGTTGATTCGTCGATAACATTTCTTTTCTGTTCGCTTTCTGCAAATAAGAGACTTGAGATTGCATCTCTTGGATCTAAAAAGAAATTTTCAATGCTGCTGTATTCTAGTATCAAAATACTATGTGCGCCCTTTACAAGATTCTCGTAAATGGTATGGTATACGGTACTCCAAGACTTTTGCTCTCTCATTACCGTAACAGGGCGCCCAATCTTGTAGTATTGTAATCCGCACTCTCCAACAAGGGATGGTATTGCAGATGCTGCGTGTACAGTCTTGGTCTTTATCTTTTCAATCTCTGCCCTAGTTCGCAGCTCGATATGCGTGGTTGCAATGTAAGGGTCGCCATATGCAAGAAGAACAACTGTCTTTTTCTTGGCTGCTGCAAGAATTATCTTGCCGTCCTCTACTAGCCACCGCGGAGCAATCCTGAACCTGTTTTTGACAAGTTTTTTTATTTTGGACTGGTCACTTTTTGGTATAGGACTTGTAAAGTTTTCAAAGAAAACCAAGTCAGCTTTTTTTAAAATCTTTGATGTGCTTGGGCTAATTCCATCTAGTCCTGAAATCCCAAGTCCGATAAACCATAACATAACGCAAATCTCTTTGTTGTATATTTTGGTGTTCGTTTTATGTTATTTGTCAGAACTTGTGTGATTGTCGTGCAATCTCTTGAGATGGTGCAACATTCTCTTGAATACCTCAATGCTTCGCACATATTCATCTGTTGATACATGCTCATCAATTGTGTGCGATGCATGGGGGTCGCCAGGCCCGTATGTTACCACTGGAATATTCAGTGCGTTTCCAATTATGTTCATGTCGCCCGTTCCAGTCTTTCTGATAAGTTGCGGCCTTGCCTTTTCGACATCTAATACTCCTAATGTCAATGCCCTGACAAGTGGTGAAGCATGCGGTGCCTCAAATGGTTCTGTCTCGTCTAGAACGGAATAAAATGCATTTACTCCCTGTTTTTTGGCAACCTCTTGGACTGTTGTTGCAATTTTTTCTCCAACCATTTTGCAGTTCATGTCTACTGGAATTCTTATGTCCATGATTGCATCACACTCTACTGCAGTTACGTTGTGGCTTGAGCCTCCCTTTATTTCCGTGAGTGCAACAGTCAACATCATGCTTTTTGGTTTGCCATCTTGGTTTCCTTCCAGCGCTTCCTTTATTGCAGTGGTAAAAACATATGACTCTTCAATTGCATTTTTTGCAAGCCATGGTGCACTGGCATGAGCGCTGTCTCCTACATTTATCTTCAGGTTTATGGCAATTCTTCCCTTGTATGCAATGGTGATATTTTTTATGCTGCTAGGCTCGCCAAAAATTGCGTAATCGATATCTAATTTTTGTTTGACCAAACTTTTGATCCCAGTTGCATTTCCTTCCTCGTCCACCACTGCTGCAAAGACAACTGTTCCTGTGTTATTTTGAACAGATGCGGCTGCTAGCAACATTGACATCAATGGCGCCTTTGCATCCGAAGCTCCCCTGCCATAGACGTACCCGTTCTCATTTCTGACCTTTATCTTTCCTGGAACAGTATCCATATGACCGCAAAGAAGTATCTTTGGGGAACCCGAGCCCTTTGTTGCAATAAGGTTACCTACCTCATCAACGCGAATATTTTCAAAGCCCAAGTCGTCGCACTTGTCTGCCAGAAAATCCGCAAGTGGTTTTTCA
>JBAVVB010000299.1:0-1595 GCA_049697075.1 Nitrosotalea sp. | reverse complement strand
GATGAAAGGCTGATGCTAACAGAGAAATGGCTTCATAATATTTTTTTTCTTTAAGATGTATAAGAGAACATGAAATCAGTAAAGAGATGCAATCTTCTATAAAAATATGATTCTTTTTTGGAGATATTATCCAACATGCAAATGAATATCTCCATTTGTTGAATAGACTTGTCGTTTCATCTCGCCTTTTTTCATAATATTCAAAGGCTCTATCATCACATTTTTGTATGAAAGGTTCCAAGTGTGGTACGAGTTCATCTAGACTGATTTTATCAATACGTGTAAGAATCTGCGGTATAACAAAAAATGACCATAGAAGATTGAGCTCTAATTGTATATTTTCTCTTGTTTTTCCTTCGACAATTTCAAACATTTTTTGACAAAGTTTGCTCTTTTCTGTGTTATGTTCGTCAGTGTTTTTAGTGTCAAATTCATTCCAAAGATTTTCAAATTTTTCCATAACTCACCTTACTACAATGATCTCTAGTCATGATTTGTATCTGGCAGAATTTGTGATTTCTCATAATGGAATTTTTCCGTAAGGATTTTGAACTTTTTTGAAATCTTGGAACAAAGATTAGAGACTTTACAAGTCGAATCAACGTGACCTAATATTTCATTTTTCGGTGTATCATTAGACACACATGGTTTTTCTATTGAACTATCAATACTAAATGTTTCAATATCTTTCCACATTACTACTGTTTCTTTATTATTTTGTTTTATTACTAATGACTCGTTGAAAATCCTAAATAATTTTCCATCTAGTTCTTTATTTTTTAGCGATATGTGGATTAATGGTAGTTCAGCATATTTTTCTTTAATTTTAGATGATACATATCTAGTGTAATGCATTTTCTCATTTACCATTACATTGAAGTCAAGAAAAAATGGAAGCAAAAAGTATGCTATAAATCCAAGCAGAAACCTAATGTGATGAAACTGCAAATCGTTGACAAATACATAGTAACTCATAACCATTCCTGAAAAACCAAATCCATATACAAAAGATCTATAAAATTTGTATTTTCTCACAGAATTTTCAGATATTTTGGCAAATAAGATTATTGAAAATATCATGGTAGGGAGTACAAGTACCATATTAACAAAAATTGCAAATATCAGAACAATTGGCTGAGGAATAACAAAAAATAGAATTAATGTTATTGCTACAGTACTACCATATATGATCGACTTAATTTGTTTATGATGTGGTGTATCATCCAATGTTTGTAAGTCCAAAGTGTTTTTTATTTCCTCTTTAGAAAGTAAAAATTGTAATGTATTTCTCTGCATAAGAGATTTGTTTCTGGCAGAATTTAGTGCAGTTGTTCCAAGAAAAGTAAGAAGAGAAGCAATAATGGTTGCTACGGCATCAGGTGATTTTAATAAATCAGTCACCCAGCCTACGACTGGAGATATTTCAGACATGATGAAAAGTACCATGAAATCCTATTAAGTTATTATGTTAATTTCATTCTAGTCCCAATGACATCTGAAAATAGCATAAAGGAGAGAATCATGCAAGAAGGTTTTCCATTACAAAGATACTGTTCTACAACATTACAAGATCAAGGATGGAACGTAGATGAAGA
>JBAVVB010000298.1:0-5410 GCA_049697075.1 Nitrosotalea sp. | reverse complement strand
CTTCGGTTCCCAGCCCCCCACTGCCACCAGTAACTAGCACAACTTTTCCTGAAAAATCATAATTGTTCACAATGAAACAACTGTAAGGCAGATTAAAAAAGAATCTTTTTTCTTGATATGATCACCTTTATCAAATGATATGACGATACCATATCATGTCAAAAGACAACAAAACCCCAGATTGGGATGAGATGTGGACTGAATACACCCAGACGCTGAAAAAATGGATGCAAAATCTAGAGGCTCTGCAAAAGACAAGTGCCGAAGTACAAGAAAAGTACAATGAGGTAATGTCAAAAGCAGTCAACGACTCAAGCCAGAAGACAATGAAGGAATTTCAAGAGAACTGGCAAAAGGCCATGACCAAGGCAGGTGCGGTTGCCTTCAAGCAATTTGGCGAAAGCTGGCAAAAATCAATCAGCGAATCAGGACTAGATCAGCTCCAGACATATGGAGATATGATGAGCAAGTTTGCCGAGACATGGCAAAAGATGTGGCGAAGTTAAAAACATCTAAAGATGAGAATTTAGCTCTTATCGATTTGTTCACTACCAGTCTTGGATTCTACCTCGTCTGCCATCAGATCAAGCTCTGAGGTATCTCCAAGTTTTTGGTATGTCATTTTTTCAAGTGTCTTGAGTATACTTTTTGCAGAACGATACTGCGGAAGTTTTGGCTCATTGAGCTCTGCATACAGACCGATTCCCTGAATCCCATTCATCTTTGCAAATCCCAAGATCAGGCCGTTAAATCCAGTGATTATCGAGGCCTCTGGCGTTGTCTCAATTCCAAGTTTTCTTACCTGATCTGTCATCTCCAATGATGTTGTAGTGACAAATGTCTTGGGTTCTTTTCCAATTGGTTTTTTCGTATGAAACCCTCCAAGTGTGTAGATGAATCTTGTTGAATATTTTTTTGCGACATTTATGACATCTTGGCACAGCACATTGAGTTCCTCTGTTGAAGATGGCTGACCAGAACCGCCTCCAAAGACAATTGTATCTTTGCCGGATCGGTATTCCCATTTTTCTTCTGGCAGGTCAATGTAGCCACCGTTATCTATAACATAAGCAGGGTAAGATGGAAGAACTTCACGAAATACAGCAGTTTCTAGATTTTCGTTGATAAAATCAATCACTATGCTTCCCACGTCTCCCATATCTTGCATTGCAGCAATCATCAGCGGCTTTTGCAGATCGGGTTCTCTTATTTGTGAAAACTTCACTCTAGATCTCTATCCCGGTTCTGATTAATACCTTGCACTTATTCTACATGAGATATAAGTAGAGTTTTTTAAAATTCAAGGCATGGGCAAGTATGAACTGCCTCCTCTTCCATATTCCTACGATGCACTAGAACCGTACATCGATGAGACTACCATGAAGATCCACCACACAAAACATCACCAAGCATATACAGACGGACTAAACGATACCCTTGCAAAGATAAACGCGCTATCACACAAAAATTACATTATTGGGATCTTGTCAGATTTGAACACTGTTCCAGAAAATGCAAGAGATGCAATCAACTTCTATGGTGGGGGATATGAAAATCACAAGATGTTCTGGGATAGTATGAAACCAAATGGCGGCGGCAAGCCTGGCGGAAGGCTAGCAGACGAGATAGGTGTCTATTTTGAAAGTTTTGACGAGTTCAAGAAAAAATTCTCAGAAGGGACCATATCAATACAGGGAAGCGGTTGGGGGTGGCTGGTGTACAACCAGACATATGCAAAATTGGAATTTATGACAACACTCAATCAGACAAGCCCTTGGACCCAGAGGCGCATTCCTCTTTTGGGCTTGGATGTCTGGGAGCATGCATACTATCTCAAGCATCAAAACAAGAGAGCGGCATATGTTGAATCATGGTGGAATGTTGTCAACTGGTCCGAAGTTGAAGAGAGATTTATCAGAGTAGCTTCGTAATGGCAGACTCCAAGTCATTGAGTCCCAAGAAAAAAACTGTAATTGTGACAGGCATAGTAATACTGCTTGCAATTTATTTTGCGTCAGCCAGTTATTTCTTTCCACAATTTTACCTCTCACTTGTACAGCAATATCCAAGACCGGTTATTTCTGATGTAGAAATTTCAAATTCTACCATACAGCTTGGACAGTCATTTGAGATTACAGTTGTAGGAACAAACAATGGAGTAACGTCTGACATGCAGACATTGTCAGTATCATTTCCTAACATGACAGGCATCGAGGGAATATCCATCAAAGACGATAACTTTACGCAGCATCCCGTGATTATCAATACGGGGCAAGAGGTGGGGTCACATTATCAGGGAACTCAGTATCCAGTGTACTCACAGTATCCAGCAGTGGAATCATACAACAGGCCATGGGAAGGCGGAGCGTCTCATGCAGTCTCTATTGATGTCACACCAGAATCTGCAGGAAAATTTCTAGTATTTGTCAAAAGCGTGGTCTTGCCTCGCAGCGATATCATTCATTATCCAATGAATGGAACTGAAGACCAGCAAAGCGAGTATGTTCTTTCCTATTCCGTAAATGTCACAAATCACTAGTTATAAAAATCAGACAATGAAAAGACAATCAAATGGCAACTATTGACCTCAAGGGTTTTCAAAAATATCACCTGGATAGATTTTTTGCAGGCTCGCTCCTTGTTTCAATTGGAATTTTACTTACAACAACTGGCGGAAGCTGGGACATTACAAATCACCTCATAAACAGGCCAGAGACATTTTTTTCCATACCTCACACGGTACTGTATTGGGGTGTAATAGTTACAATAATTGGCTCTATCATAATGCTGCAAGCCTACAGATACCAAAGAGATCCGCTCAAGTCGCTTTCAACAAAGATGGCAGTAGTTGGAAGCTTGCTGCTAGTTGTAGCAGGTCCTGCAGATTTTGGCTGGCACCAGGCGTTTGGGCTTGACGGATTACTCAGCCCAACCCACATGACGCTTGTTGCAGGAATGCTTTTCTCAAGTCTTGGCGGCTTGTTTGGAATAAGACGCTCAATTTCTGACAAGACAAATCCAAAACCTATGCTTACAACAGTTCTTGCCATGCTTCCTACATGGCTTGCAGCAGCAGGCATGCTTGATATGCTCTCCCTTCCATTCTCAAATACAATTCATTTCAAGTTTAATCCAGATCCAACTCTTGCGGTGATGCTTGCAACTGTAGCGTTCCCATTTCTGAGCTCAATTATTTTAATATCAATCTCTTCCATGTCACAGAAAAGATTTGGGTACCTTTCTGCGCTTGGGGCAAGTTTTGTTGCTGTTGCAATACTGACTACTATAATACCTGATGACAAGATCAGAATTTCAATTCCGTTTTACCTGATAAACTTGATACCGATAGTAGTTGCAGATATCATATTGTCCATGTCACAGAAAAAATCCCTGACATATGTGGCAGGTGCAATAATCGGTCTTGGTTTTTTCACGCTGTACTTTCCATTGATTACGCATGTATACAACGAGGTACTGACAACAGCCCCTGTCTGGCCAAGTGCAATAATTGATACTTACTTTGCAGACCTTGCCAAGTTCTACCCAATTGTTTTTCTGCCTGCCATTGCAATTGGAGTTCTTGGAACAATTGCAAGCAAGAGACTGGTCGGATAAGAGGTTAAATTCTAACACTTCAGAAGATATCATATAGCCTTGAGTTGAGAAATGAAACCTCTTAATTACTAAAAGTCATACATTAGAACCAAATTCTACTTCAAAATAATTCTGTCAGTTAAATATCATTACTATATTCATCTGGAAAAGTTTTCTTGATCAATGCAATTAACTCGCCTTTTCTCGTATATTCCAAACTAACTTCAAGACCGTATTTTGTTGATTTTGGGTGCAGCAGACCGTCTTTGATCATTTTTTCTCCAATTTTATCGACTCTTTTAAAACCCTTTTTTCCAAGATTCCTTTGATTGAATCCTTTTTTGAGGTTCTCAAAACTAGTATGGCTCTCGCCCCAATTGCCTCTCCTGTAAAGTTTGTAAATTATGCGTACCATTATTTCAGCATCAGTAAATTCAGACAAGTCCAGTTATAGTACCTTTGGCAGACACAAATAAATACTTTATACGCACAAAATAATCGTATGGACACAACATTACTGATAAGGTATCTGGGAGATACGCCGCAACTTCGAATTATTGATTTTTTCCTAGACAACAGGAGCGACTATTCTAAAAAAGAGATCCTGGAGAACACTGGAATGTCAAAAACAACTCTATACAAGGTATGGCCCGATATGGAACAGCTGAAGGTAGTCATTCCGGCAAGAAAATTTGGCAATACGACACTATTCAAATTGAACAGAGACAATGTAATAGTCAAGCAAGTAATTTCGTTAGACTCGGCACTAGGCAAGATGGCAATGGAGCACATGTCTGAATCAAAAAAACACACCAAAACCATAAGAGTATAAAATCTTACAAGGTACGACGGGGTAGTTTTTAATCTGCCTGTTTGAGTTTCTCAGAAGAGCTAGGCCTTATCTTAATTGGTTTAGCTAAAGTTGTGGCAGTGAAGGAACACTATGTTACAGTTGATGGCAACAAGATAAGATATCTTGAGGAAGGCAGTGATGGAACACATGTTGTTCTAATACATGGTCTTGGAAGCCAAGCTGAAAGGTGGCAACAGGTCATTCCACACCTAAGCCTGAACCATAGAGTCATAGCTCCAGACGTAATAGGATTTGGCAAAAGCGACAAGCCACAGGTTGACTATACGCCAAAATATTTTGTAAAGTTTGTCTTTGATTTTTTGGAAAAGCTTGGCATTAGTAAAACCATCATGATAGGATCTTCCCTTGGAGGCCAGATTGTAGCAGAATCTGCAGCAGCCTCAGAAAATGACACAATTCAGAAAATAATTCTAGTGTCCCCGACAGGTACCATGCGTACAACAAATCCTACACTTGATGCATATATCATGGCAGCCTTGTATCCTCAGCATGACTTGATCAAGACAGCATATCAGATGATGGCAGGCAAGCAAAAAAATGTGGACGAGTCAACCATTGAAAGATTTCACAGTGGAATGTCTCAGCCAAATGCAAAAATGTCTTTCTTGTCTTCAGTTATTAGCTTCAAGCACTGGCCTGCAATAACTGACAGATTGCAATTGATCTCAATACCGACCCTTGTTATTTGGGGAAGAGACGATACCATGATTCCAATCAATCATGCAAATGATTATGTATCAAATCTCAAGGACTGCAAGCTTGTTGTAATGGAAGGATGTGGACACAGGCCACATGTAGAGGACCCTGAAAAGTTTTCTCAGATCATGCTAAAGTTTTTAGGCAACAAGATGCAGATTGCGCAACAAATTACAGCATAATTGGACGACCAAATATGTTTATACACTGTTAATTTTTCCAATGTATATCATGGATGCATATCTT
>JBAVVB010000297.1:0-3937 GCA_049697075.1 Nitrosotalea sp. | reverse complement strand
GCACCATGGCATGAGCTGCACTTGAAGACAGAGTGATCATTTCTGCAAGACAGAGCCAAGTCCTTTGCATCTATATCAAAAATGAGATCAGCGCCTTTCCAGTCCTTTTCTGACATTGGCAAGTTTGGAAAAGAATAGTATGCATTTGAACAATAGACGTCTGATGGAGTCTCTTTCATTAGGAGAAGATGCAAGTCCTTGTTGTCCTTTATTGCAATGTGTCGTATCATGCCACCATTAATTTTTTGATAACCAAATTCCCTTTGAGTGAGTTTTGGTGGAATGCTAACTAGATCAAAGTGGTTAAAATAATATTCCTTGATTGCATTTTCTACAAGTGGAATATCTTTTTCAAGCATTAGTTCTTCCTCTTTTTGCCAAATTGAATTGGATTTATTATTCCGTCACAATCAGGAATTGCAAAACATAGATTCTCGCTTCGCAGTTTATCACAAGAAGGGCACTGGTATTTCGTACCTTTGCCAGAAGCGCCAGAGATGTGTTCAAGTTGGTATCGAGTTACGCGTTCATTATAGTCTGGCGCATTTTTAAAAAGCGGAGCTATCTGATCAGTTGTCTGACCCCTTGCAAGAAGATATGTAGCAAGCAAGAATCTTCCCGAGTGCGGTAGGTTTTCCCCTTTTTCCATCACTTCTATTGCGTGTTTTATACATGGAGGATATTCTCCTGAAAGTACTACTGATTCCAAAATATCATTTGCCAGTAAACGAATATCATCAATAAATTGCTTGAATGTTTCTGGTACTGACTCTATATTTACAGATTGAATTTTTGAAATAATACGTTCATTAAGTTCTTTTCTGAGAAGCCTTACTGTTTCATGTGAGGATAGATGGACTAACCCTCCCTCTACATTCCTATTTATCAATTTCCATTCTTTTTCATGAAAATGAGCTGCGCGTTTCAAATAATCTGATACCTTGACTTTGATTGAATCACCATCTAGAATTACATCTAATTGAAATTCTTTCCTTAGAATATCAAGAGCGAGTTGTTGTGATTTAGTTTTACGTTTTGCATGATCTATTGGTGATCTTTCTTTATTCCATTCAAGATCCTTTGTTAGATAGTTTTCAGCTCTTCTTGCCTCAGCAAGAGAAAATCTTCTATTAAAAGTTGGAATACCAGCCTTCTTTAACAGAATTATAGATATGATGAAAGAAAGTATTTCAATATCCGGTAGCTCTAGATTTGAATTATAGACTTTCCCCGAAATATTGACAATTATCCGATCATATGCTTTTTTTAATACTGGTCTCCAATCAGGATTATCAAATTCTTCAAGGATTAGATACTTATCTCTTAGATAATTTCCTGTTTCAGTAAGAAATGGATACTTTGCCATCTCTATTTGCATGGTGTCATCGTCAGACATGATATGATATTTTATTCTTGACCTTAATTTGATTATGTCTTTTGATCATACTAGTATAATATTACTAGGCATTACTACGCTACGAGTTTAAATTATGCTCAAATAAACCACTGACATGCAAGTCGGGATGCACGTGTCCATCTCTGGTTCCATTGACCGTGCTGTAGATAATGCAGTGGCAATAGATTGTACTGCATTTCAGATATTTACTCGCAATCCACGCGGCTGGGCAGCAAAGCCCTTAGAATCTAGCGACGTTACTAATTTTAGAGAAAAACTTGCTGCAAGCAAGATAGACAGGTTTGCAACCGTTGCTCATATGCCATATTTACCAAACCTTTCATCGCCTGAGGACGATCCATTTGCAAGATCGCTTGGCTCGCTAATAGATGAGATAAAAAGATGCAGCAAACTTGGCATTCCCTATATTGTAGCACATCTTGGAAGCCACAAAGGTGCAGGAGATAAGAAAGGAATTGAAAAATTGATCAAGGCATTTACAAAAGCAGCCGATGATACTACAGATGATGTTATGATTCTACTTGAAAATACGGCTGGACAAAAAAATAGTGTGGGTTCTGATTTTGAACAGCTTGGAGCCATACTACAGCAACTAAAGCCTGCCAAACGTTTTGGAGTATGCATTGATACATGTCACGCATTTGCGGCAGGGCATGATCTGAGAACGGAAAAAAGTGCTGCAGATACACTTTCGAAATTCCACAAAACGATAGGATTTGAACACCTAAAGATACTGCATCTAAACGATTCAAAGGGTGAATTTGGATCCAACCTAGACAGGCATGAACACATTGGGCTAGGGCAGATTGGTGAGAAGGGCCTTGCATACGTCATACATACCATAAATTCAAAAAAGATTCCAATGATTTTAGAGACTCCCATAGATGAGAGGCGGGACGATGTTGGTAACCTTAAAAAAGTTAAGGAACTGGCTTAAGAGATCTGGTGCCTTTGGTGATATCAAATGAATTATGAACAGATAATACAACTCGCGCTTGAAAGGGGATTTTACTTTCCAAGCTGCGAGATTTATTCAGATGCCCCTGCAGGATTCTGGGAGTATGGACCGTCAGGTGTTAGCCTAAAGAACAAATTCATGGATTTGTGGAGGCGCGAGCTTGTCAGGCGTGATAGGATGTGGGAGATTGATGGTTCCCAGATAATGTCACAGTCTGTTTTTGTTGCATCGGGCCATCTGTCAAGTTTTGCTGATCCAGTAATAACTTGCCAAAAATGCAAATCCATTTTCAGAGCTGACAAGCTAATTGCTGAGATTACTTCAATAGTTGTTCCAGAGAGTGCAGAGCTTGAACAGTTTGACCAAGTCATATCAGAAAAAGATGTAAAGTGCCCCAAATGCAAGGGAAGTTTTGATAGCACAAAAAAATTCAACATGATGTTCAAGGTTGGAATAGGTCCACAGAGCGAAGCGGCATATCTTAGACCAGAGACATGTCAATCTATCTTTGTTGACTTTCCAAGACTTTACAAGACAATGCGAGGAAGACTGCCAATTGGAGTTGCACAGATTGGAAAAAGTTTTAGAAATGAGATCTCGCCGCGACAAAGCCTTCTCAGACTAAGAGAGTTTTATCAGGCAGAAATAGAGGTCTTTTGCAATCCCAATAAACTAAACGAGATGGATGGATTCTCAGAGGTAGAAAATACTGAGATCAGGCTAATGGTTGATGATGATACCATCAAACAAGTAACATGCAAGGAGGCACTAGAGTCTGGGATGCTGCCCAACAAGCTTGTGGCATACTACTTGGCGCTCTTGGTAGAATTTTATCACAAGACAGGAATTGATGTAAGCAGAAGCAGGTTCAGAAAACTAAATGACAAGGAAAAGGCATTCTATGCATCAGTTGCCTTTGATTTTGAAGTAGAGACAACTATTGGCTGGCTTGAGCTTGTTGCATGTAACTATAGGTCTGATTATGATCTTAAGAGCCATGGAAACGTAAGCAAGGAAAAGTTTGAGGTGCTAGACAATGACGTCAAGGTTTTGCCTCATGTCTTTGAGCTCTCAATGGGAATAGACCGCAGTCTGTATACTATTTTGGAGCATAGTTTTCGGGAAGACAAGGAAAATGACAGAGTTGTGCTTTCTCTAAAACCATATCTTGCTCCAGTACATGTAGGAATACTTTCTCTTATGAAAAAAGATGGTCTTGCAGAAAAAACAGACGAGGTCTTTTCAAAGATAAAGACAAAATATGACGCGTTCTTGGATCACTCTGGCGCAATAGGAAGAAGATACAGAAGACTTGACGAGGTAGGTGCGCCCTTTGCCATAACAGTTGACCACCAGACATTACAGGATGACACGGTAACAATTAGGATGCGAGACTCGATGAGCCAAGAAAGAATAAAGATATCAGATCTAGAGTCGCATCTTGCCAAAGAAACTAGGTTTCCATGATTTAACAATAATCAGATTTTGCCTTACTGTTGTAGAGGCATAAATGGCGTTTCAATGGGCCTGTATGTTATCTTCATGGATACATCACTCATCGC
>JBAVVB010000296.1:0-2329 GCA_049697075.1 Nitrosotalea sp. | reverse complement strand
GTGTTGGACCTTGCATGTGGAACAGGTGCTGTTTCAGCTGAGGTATTTTGCCATCTTGACAAGACAGGCCTGCTGGTTGGAATAGACATGTCACGAACAGCTCTTTCCATTGCAAAGAAGAATACCCATGGACCCAATGTGGATTTTTTTGAAATGGACGCTGAAAATCTTGGATTTAACTTTACATTTGACAAAATATTATGTCAGTACGGATTCATGTTTTTCCCAAACACTGCCAAAGTGTTAGAAACAGTTAGAAAAATTTTAAAACATGGAGGAAAAATCGTCTTTGCAGTACACGGGGCAGCAGAAGAGGTTCCATATTTTAGTAGCATAATGTCATCCATTTTGAGATACATACCAGACATTAGACCAAAAGACACACCAACTGTACATAGATTTGGCAACAGCGATGACTTGAAAAAAGAACTTGTCAGTGCAGGATTTTCCGACGTATCCATAACAAGACATGTTTTCAGCTACGAGGCAGGAACTTTTGATGAATACTGGTACGATTACATGCATTCAACTGCAAATTTCATCAGGCCTAAAATTGAGAGCATGGGTGACGATATTACAGATAAGATAAAAAACGATTCACGAAAAAGCGCTGAACGCTACATAAAAGATGGAAAAATAATTTTCCCATGGACTGTACTTACAGCTTCTGCATACAATATACAATAGTCAAAAAACATCTATGAGATTTTTATTGCATGTGTTTTAAAATCAGAATCATACCAGATGGTTCTTGCTTCCCGTCTCTTGGGTGAAATCGTGTTAAATGCAACATGCCCAAAACTTTTGTTTGCAATTGCACCATGCCAGTGAAGTGTATTTTTTGGAATGTAAACTGTATCGCCAGTCTTCAAGGCAAGTTTAGCGTCCTGCTTGATTCTAACATTTTTACCTTGAATTGAACCCTTGAACAAGACTAGAATGCCTGCACCCTGGGTCACGACTAGTGTCTGGCCCCCTTCATGATAATGAACCTTAGTTCTTGCACCGTTTTTGAAGGCTGCATAGTATACTTTATGATCCGTGACACCTATGTTTTTTGAGATATCATGTAAAATGACGTTTCCTAGAAAATATCGCCTTTTTGAAGCAAGAAGAGACTTGTCAGGCTTTATCTTGTGAAAGTTTTCTTTCTTCACTTTTTTGATTTGAAATTATATTATAATTAGCCGTTTCCTTTTGATGTTATACGATTACTTGCCGCATAAAATAATTTTTTACAAGACATGTTCTTCAGACAAATGAATGTGTTTGACACCCCTAAAAATTAACAGGACTTTGATCGTCTCCGCATCACGCAATAACATTTTAAACCACCCTTCAAATGCCAGTACCTAGCGCCAATGTAGCTCAGCCTGGCTAGAGCATCTGACTTGTAATCAGAAGGTCGGGGGTCCAAATCCCCTCATTGGCTTGACTAATAATACCTAAATCCCAACTTGCCGTAATACGCCTAATTGAAGCAAGAAAGACTGGAATAGTTTTTAACAATTAAGGTCAGTTGTTGACTGACGGTTTTTTATCATTTCGCGAAATTTAGTAACTGCAAATCCTTCAACCTCTACAAGTAATGCTTGTACTGTAAAGGGTTTATTCATCACTAATGCATTCTCTGAAAGGTGCGGAAGTTTTTGTAATACTTCCTTGCCATAGCCTGTTATGAAAATTATTTTTTGTTTAGGAATTACTCTTTGTATCGCTTTTGCAGTCTCGATTCCGTCCATTCCTAACATTTTTTGGTCCAGTATGACTACATCAAAATATGGTTTAATTTTTCCATCAGATTGTTTTGTGTATTGTTTGTATATGTTTTGACACTCTACGCCATTGTTTGTTATCATCACCTCATGACCTCTTTCCTCAAATATCATGCGATATGAATCTGCAAGATCTTTGTAATCTTCTGCAATTAGTATCTTAAGAGACATTTTTACCTGTTAATATAGAAAAATTATCAGCAATTAGCTATTGCTTGTTCGTAATGCACAAAATATGAGACAATCTCTTCTTTACTCTAGTTATGACAAATTTTTTAGGCACAAAAGGATCACTAGTTAAGAGATTTAGTTTCATCGTGATGAATCTCAGGCTCTCTTGAATGAGAGTGCCGAACATACAGAAGATACACATTTCACAATATTGATTAGTAATTTGCCTTGAGCACCAGACATTTGCACGGACATTTCTTAAATTTCGATATTACAAGAATGTACATTGTTGAATAAAAATACATTTTGGGCAATAGATGAAGTTCTTCAACCTACTTTCAAAGCAGGTTCGTCTGTTTTAATCACACAGCTAGATGTTAAAT
>JBAVVB010000295.1:0-2920 GCA_049697075.1 Nitrosotalea sp. | reverse complement strand
ATGGTTTTAGATAGTTTGCATCTACGGTTACTGGTAGCTGATAAGGTGCATCAAGTAAAATCACTGTTGCCTCCTCCTTGTCATGATCAATTCTGGTTACTGTGGCTTTCATACCTTTGAAAGGACCACCAATTATCTCAACTATTTGATCAACTGAAAGTTCTGACACTGTGGACTTCTTAACGAGGTATCCTTCAATATCCTTGAATTGTAGTTCTCCTCTAAGCTGACCTCTTATGTGCCTCATTCCTTGCAAGGCATCAAATGCAGCGTTTGCATCAATTGCTTCTAGTACAACATATCCCTTTAGGTTCTCTAATAGCAAAACAGATTGTATGTTTAGTTTTTTTAGTTTGATTCGATTATCCAAGAGACCCAGTACTACCTTTTCCTGACCTCCTGTGGTCCTGACTGCAAAAAAGTGAGATTTTATTTCTTGCGTCAATTCTTATCTGTGTCCTAAATTGATTACTGCAAATGTAAACTGTATTACAAAACCAATACCACCAATACCAGCTATACCTAGAAGCACTAATCGTAAATGTTGCATATAGTCGTCTTTATCTGATTTTCTGGCAAGCTTGATAGTGTTTGCCATGTCCTTCAACATTTGTTTTGCGTTAACCAATGAAGGAAGTTAATAAAGTGTCCTTATAATTCTTATTTTATGCAGTTACTCGTAGCATACCAATCTGATCCTGCTGGCTCTAACATGGCATCTTACATGATGCAAGATATGAGAAAACAAGGAGACATCTACCGTGGAAAAAATTTTGATCTTGTTGTAATTTATACACCTGCAATATCTGCTGATTGGATTGAAGAAAAGTATCAATATGACAGTTATGTGTTTTTATCAAAGCACGCCTCTGAAAGCGGTACTCTTGCACTTACTTGTCATAGCACTGGAAATTTTTCTGAAGCACAATTTGGTGGCTTTCCTCGGCAAATGGCAATACCTCATCCACATCTTCAAAAGTCATACATGAAACATTTATGGACAAAAAGAAACAATTTCTCAAAATTTGAGATTACCATTGAAGCCACTCATCACGGACCAACTGCTTTGAATAAACCTACTCTGTTCATTGAAATTGGGACCACGCAAAAGGAGTGGAACGACAAGAATCTCTGTGAAAACGTGGCTAAAATAATAGTGGAAGAAGTCTGCAAAGAACCGGAAAAACACAAAGTCGCAGTATGTTTTGGTGGTACACACTATCCCAAGAAATTCAACAAAGAATTGATTGAAGGTGAATTTGCTCTTGGCACTGTTGTGCCAAAGCATGCATTAGATAATTTGAATGGTGCCCTTTTTTCTCACATATTAGACCGAAATAAAGAAGCCAAGTATGCACTTGTGGATTGGAGAGGTCTTGGCAAAAATAAACAAAAGGTAGTCAATCTTATACAAACCACTGATCTAGAGATGATAAAAATTTGAATCTGGAGGAAAAAGTCTACAAGAAATTACTGGAAGTTCCAAAAGGCCAAGTTACAACATATGGTGAACTTGCAAAGGCCGTTGGACTAAAAAATGGACAAAGGCTAATTGGAAGACTCCTGAACAAGAATCCCTATCCTGTGATAGTTCCATGTCATAGGGTCATCATGTCAAGCGGAAAAGTAGGGGGATATGCATGGGGTGAGAAAATTAAGACTAACATGCTTGTAAAAGAAGGGATAAAAATCAAGGATGGCAAAATTGATGATCCTAAAATAATTCACAGGTTTTGATCTTATTTCTTAGAACGAACTTCTTCTATCAAGCTTCTCAGGTGAGCAAGGTTTCTTACCTGATTTCCATTCACCTGTTTATACAATTTCCAGTAAGACTCATTTGCGATTTCCTTTCTTGCCTTTGATACTTTTAGCTGATGACGCATTGCTCTGACTCTCTTGACGTATACTTCCTTCTTTCCAACTCTTGCACCTCTACTGCCTTTTCTTGATCCATGTTTGGTGCCACGCTTCTTTCGTTGAGCTTTTTTAAAGTGAGCCCTTCCTTTAGAAGTGCCTACGATTGGTTTTATCTCTATAACATTTGCAGTTATCAAACTTCGTATATTGTCGCGTGTGATGGCATCCGCAACATCATCTAGATAAGTTGGATCAAACTTTACTCTATCGACACCCACTCCAAGGATTCTGGAGACTAGTTGTCTTTTTGTTTTAAGATTTACTACCACTTGTTGACACTCTCGCGTTGAAAACCTTGAAGTTCATCTCTTTTGCCTTGACGATGATCTCAAGTCTCTTCTTTCGTCCTACTCCATGGGCAAATCTAACACCATCAGTTTTAGGATCAAGTTTTTCTAAATCTTTCAAGTTGTGAACTAAATTATCAGTATAACCGGATGGATGAAGTCCTCTTGCAATCTTAGGTCCGCCATAACCTATTTTTACAAGGGATGGCCAGCCTTTTTTTTGTTTTCGTTGATGATTATCCATTCCCTTTGGCTTTCTCCATGAAACAGCAAGTCTTGCATATCTCCAACTTTCCTGTCTGACAAAGCTAGGCTTGTTCTGTGTTACTTTTTTCCTAAGTTCTAAAGCTTCTTTATTGATCGGCATGTAAATGTCTCTGCCTAAATTTTACAATAAATACGTTTCTTGATGGGACGTACGTGATCCGAAGAGATAATAAGGAAATTCCAACGAATCGGTTTATCCAATGATTGAGGATTTGGAGCCAGTCATTACTCGTCTACTAGTATCTCAGTTGGAACAAATTGGTATCAAACCAGGAAAGATACACAGAAACTTACAAGTCAAGAATCTGGTAGATCTTATTGCGGAAAAAAATGAAGGACTTTTGACTGCAAATAATGCGATATCTGTTAAAACTGGCAAATATACTGGACGATCTCCAGATGACCGATTTATTGTAGATGACGAACAAACTCACAATACGGTAGAC
>JBAVVB010000294.1:0-9626 GCA_049697075.1 Nitrosotalea sp. | reverse complement strand
ATGACTTTTGATTTTGGATTGACCTGCACATTTTTTTCCACATGAAATACTTTGGGAGCAATAGTCTCACAACTACAACAAGCTATGCATCTTTCTGGGTCCACTCTTACTGAAATTGGTACTTCTTGTTCTACTCTGATAGGTTCAGTATCTGTCTTTACCTCTGCCTTTACTCTTTCATAGTAATCCCAGAATGTATCTTCATATTGTTTCCAAAAGTTCTGATAAGCATTTTCTGCATAATTAGTATACCTAGTCCAGTCTTCCTGCGGAGTCTTTTCCGAGTCTTTTGCACCCCACGAGCGCCTTTTTGAGCCAAAGTCATATTTCTTGTTTGAATTTTTGTTGTCATATTTTTCGTGATTTGAATTTGTACCAATGTTTTTCTTGTAATCAGTTCGAAGCGTCTGGTAGGCTTCTGATATAATCTTGAATTTCATTCCATTCTGATCGGTACTATTCTTGTCTGGATGATGTTTTAGTACCAATTTTCGATATGCTGCCTTTACCTCTTTCATTGAAGAACCGTCTTTTACTCCTAAAACCTGATAACATTGATAATTATTCAATATCTGTTATCCGTCAAACTGTTTTAAATGCTTTTTACAGTAATCAGGAGTGTTTTTCATGATTGGATATGGTTTCTAGAGCAGCCCTTTTTGCAGCCAAGTCAGCAATTTTTTTATTTTCCGCACTAGCTATTATTACAACATCTCCATTTTCAGGCTGTAACTTTTCAACTAGTGTAAAAGTTAGTTTTTGATCCTTAATTGGCATGTCATGACTTTTGTCAGATGTGAAGAGTTTGTCGTCTCGAAATACAAGCGTGGTTGCTCCAAGTGCACCTATCTTTATTGCAGCATCTCTCTGTTCAATACCGCTTCCCACGTCTTTTGCCAGTCCCTTGACAAGTATTGCGTGATTGAACTTGCCTAGGGTGATTGAGCATTCTTTGATATCATTTTCTGTAGGCATGGCTTCATTTAGTTTTGAAAACAAGGCCCTTCCTTTGTTTGTCAGCGTCATACCAGCTTTTGACGTAGTAATGAGTTCATTCATCTTTAGATGTTTCACAAGCGTCTTGATGGAACCCTCTCCAAGACCTACTTCTTCTATTAAAATGGCTCTGCTTGCTCGCATATTCACGTGTATTACCTGAAGTACTTTGAAGATATGCGCAGGCTCAAATGACAACACTCTACTTGGGTAGTATCGTTGTGCCACTTTACCAAGTAGCTTGACAACATTATGCATGTATAGTTCCATGGTAAGCGGTTTTTATTTAATGTTCATGTGGATGTGGCGGTGACTCTGGCTCTGACTGTTTATTTTTTCTGTAGCGCGCATAGACAAATGTGCTGACCAATACGCTTACTGCCAGAGCAGGTCCTGTCCATTCGGGAACTATAGTGATATTGTAAACGGTCTCCAAAGTTGAGGTGGTAGCTATTATCAGTGCAACTGAGCTCAATGCATATGACAGATATCGAAAGCCCTTGGTACCCAATGTTTTGAGAAATGCTTGCCTGAACAATACGCTATCCAAAGTATCCATTGACACCATGCCAACTCCAAATACAGCTATCATCACAAGTGCAGTTTCTACTCCTGCTATGACTGAAGTAGCGGCAGCCATACCAATAGCAGCAAGTTGCGTTGCAGTGTCAAATCCCAAGCCAAAGACTATACCAACAACAAAAGATGAGCCCATTGTGCCCATTTGTTTAGTGTGTGGCATAATCTTGCTTATCAGTATGGTAGCAGAAGTTTTGCCATATTTTTTCATTGCAACAAAGTTTACTATGCCAATAAACCCTAATGCGGCAGCTCCAAGTATACCAGTCGTTAGTGAAAACAAACCTCCTTGATCAATTATACTTGCAGCAATGTACACCATGGCAATCATTTCTGCAAGAACTGATACCATGTGGCCTGCGCTAAATCCAGTGCCTACCCATCTTGATCGTGTTGATGCATTATGGAATCGAATGAGATTGTCTATTGCAGTGATATGGTCTACGTCAAGTGCATGACGCAATCCCATTGCAATCAAGGTTATTCCACCTACTATTACTGTCCAATCTAATAGGGACATGCTTTGTTTTCCTCCCCTAAATTATCTTGACTGCAAGCACTGAAATTCACGATTCATTGTATTATTCCATCATTATTTAAAGTGTTGGACAGTTTATCCAACCAAAAAATTGTAAAATTAGTTTTTAATTAAAAATGCAAAAAACTTATTCGAATTAGACTCTTGTTTTTACTGTCTGAGCAAATAATCTGTTGAAGCGTTTCTCTGTTCTTTGTTTCCAGTTTGCTGCATGATATGCATATCCTGCAACAAATGGAAACGTAATGGTTGCCTCTCCAAATACCATTTGTTCATAGGTTGTGTCCACCTTCCCCCAGCTGCTTGCTTCTTTTAGGGTAGAGCCTGACAATGCACCATCTCTTTCATCAGCTACTGTAAGTTGAACTGCATACTTGTGCATAGGAACATCAAATCCTAAAACTTCTGCCGATACCACAATGTCTTGTGTAAAGTTTTTTGGTACGCCTCCACCAATCATCAAGATTCCAGTCTCCTTGTTTGCAATTTTTATCTGAGTTAGCTCAAGAAAGTCCTTTGCAGAATCTATTGAGACAGAACTTTGTTTGTTGTGATATTGATGAAGTACAAGACCAAAACCAGCGCTGCAATCAGAAAATGCAGGAACAAATATTGGTACATCTTTTTTGTAGGCAGAAAGTACTATGGAATCAGACGGCTTTGCATGGACTTTATCATCAAGGTACCTACCCATTTCAACCATGAATTCACGTGACGAATAAGGCCTGTGTTCTAGAGAGTTTGCAATCTCTGTTACGGTATTATCACATATGCGTAGTTCGTCTTCGTCGATAAATGTATCATATATTCTATCAATGTGCAAATCACGGAGAATTGCATCGTCTATGAACTGTGTTCCCACATAATGCTTGAAGCCAAGCCCTTCAAAAAAGTCCTGGTCTACCATGTTGGCACCAGTTGATACTATGGCGTCAACCATGTTGTGCGATATCATGTCAACAATTACTTTTTTTAGCCCAGCGCTAATGAGCGAGCCTGCAAGGCATAGAATTACTGCACAATCCTTGTCTGCAAGCATCTTGTCATAAATTGTACAAGCATGATTGAGGTTTCGTGCTTGAAATGCCATGTTCTTCATTTCATCTATGATTGGTCTCGGATCATGCTTTGTAATGTCAATGTGATTTATGGTTTCTTTGAGAAGATCTTTTTTGGAAAAATTTGGACTGGTCATTGTATTTCTGTAAAGTATGACTCGTATAGGTTTTTTATAAATTTAGGTCTTGACGCTATATTGACTCGTTTTCCAATTTTTTCCCGTACTGCAAGATCGTAGACCATCTTGTATGTGACAAGATCTTCCATTGCAAACCCAACAGAGTCAAAGATCGTAACATCAGCGTCATCTCTTTGGATCTGGTTGACTATGACATGAGCCAGATCAGAATAGATCTTGTCCTTTCCAACCTGTTGCGCTTCACCCTCGTATACTGCCTGATCCTTAAAATCAACTACAAGTTTGGCTCTTTCTATGAGTGATTTTTCAAGTTCTACCTTGTTTGGAGAATCCCCTCCTACCGCGTTTATGTGAGTTCCAGTTTTGACCCACTTGTCGTATACTACTGGCGGCGTATTTTTTTCCTTACATGTTACAGTTACCACAATATCTGATTCCCTTGTGGTAACCTCTTCGTCTGCAAGTATTACTGGTATTCCAAACATCTTTTCTACTGTTTTTTTAAACGAATGGCTTGCCTCAATATCAGTGTCATATGCATATACCTTTTTAATATCACGTACAAGGGATATTGCGTGGAGTTGCGGTATAGATTGCGCACCGTTGCCAATAATACCAATTAGGCCACTGTCCTTTCTTGCAAGATATTTTGTTGCGATGGCAGATGCAGTTCCAGTTCTTAAAGCAGTAAGAATCGTAGATTCAGTTAACATTAATGGAAATCCTGTCTTTCCTTCAACTAGAACGCCACAGGCAATTATTGTAGGCAGATTGTATGTCAGTGGGTTTTGCAGATGTGTGTTTACTATCTTACATGCAAAATAATTTTCGTCCTTTGCAGGCATTGATTCCATTGTACCTTGTGGGAAAAAGAATTCGGCTCGGGGTGGAACTTGTATTTTTTGCAAGAAAAAGTCCTTAAAGCCAGACTCTAGCTCGTCTCGCAGTTGATTTAGAAAATTTTCTAGTCCTGTTTTTTTAATTAGATGAATGATATCTGATTCTTCGAGTAGCAACGTATCCTGCTGGAAGATGTTCACCTATCATGAAAGATGATCCTAGTGTGGCTTTTATAACCTTTTTCAAACTTACAATTTTGAAGTTTTTCAATTTTCATCTAAAACGTTGCACCGTCACTTGCAAAAGCACATAATATCAAACAAATCTGAAATAAACTTGCTTGTCAACTGTCTAGATTTATGTATCGATGCAATCAAGTTATGGTGACTGAAAAAAGTTGGCAGATAATTTATCATATATTATCCTTGTAACCTTGATTGTAATTTTTCTTGTCATTGTAGAAACGACAGGACAATTTGCATCTGCAACCCAGTATTCTTTCCAGAATTCCGAAGAACTAAAGCACTTGATCAATTGGCAGGATTACGGCCCTCAAGTTTTCAGGCAAGCACAGGAAGAAAATAAGCCCATCATGTTGTTGTTGACGGTGCCTTCCTGGTGCTATTACTGTCAAGTGTATGAAAGCGAAGATTACCTATACAACCAGGATGTAGTCAAGATGGTAAATCAAGACTTCATTCCAGTATACATCGACTCTGACAAACGAGAAGACTTGACAAGGCAGTACTTGGAAGGCGGGTGGCCATCCACTACAATACTGACACCTGATGGGCAGATACTCTTTGGATATTCGGGGCCAAGACCTGTACAAAACATGTTGGCAAACTTCCAAAAGGCGGTAGACTATGTCAACTCGCATAAATTTTCATCTGAAATCTCATACAGTTACCAAAAGCAACCTCAAGTGATTCTGACAGAAGATCAACTTGCCGCTCTCCCAGGCGCATATGCAAATTACAACCTAAAGTTATATGATACGATTTATGGGGGTTTTGGAACTGGACAAAAGTTTCCAGAAGCTAGAACGCTTGATTTCTTTCTTGACATGTATCAAGAAACAGGAAATAAGACATATCTTGGTCTAGTCCAAAATACGCTGAAAAACCAATACACTGACATTCAAAACCTCACAGATTACAAGTTGTTTGATCCAATAGATGGCGGATTTCATAGATATGGTACAACCAGAACATGGAGTCCACCACATTATGAAAAAATGCTATACGATAATGCAAAACTTCTCAAGACGTACGAACACCTTCTATTGATAACTCCAAATGACGCCATGGTAAAAGATGTTGTAAACAAGACACAAAACTATATTGAAACTAACTGGTATGACAAGCAAGATGGTGGCTTTTACGGAGACACCGACGCTAGTCCAGAAGAGGCATACTATTGGAAAAACCCAAGACCTGATGAAAAACCAACAATAGACAAGACCAAGTTTTCTGACTGGAACTCTGAGGCCATCATTACCTATCTCTACATGTACAATGCCACAAAAGATGCAAAGTATAACGACATGGCAACACATTCTCTTGATTTTTTTGAGAATAACCTAGTGTCAGACAACGGTGCATATCACTACCAAGATGTAAACGGTACCAGAGGAGTCAGCGGGAGTCTTTCGGACAATGCATACTTGCTTCTTGCTTTTGTTGACGGATACGATACACTTGGAGATCAGAGATATCTGAAAACGGCACAAGGACTTGCCAACTATTCTCTTGATAACCTCTATGACTGGTACAGTGGAGGATTCTTTGAACGAAATAGTCCAGACATCAATATCTACAAGCCAGGAGAGCAGTTCAGTCTAGTAAAACCCTCTGAAGAAAATGGAATAATCTCATATGCTTTATTGAGATTATACATGGACACAAATAATATCGAGTATCTTGATGCTGCGATAAAGACAATTGGTAACCAAGCAGACAATATCAGCCCTGTTGATGAAGGCTACTATTACGTCAAGGCATCGCAGTTCATAGTTGACAACAACCTGATGTCAGATTTTACAAATGCCAAAACCAGAATCGATGACATTGAGAAACAAAAACAAGATGATTTTTGGTTAAATAATTTGATAAACAATACTGAGCAGACAGGCCAGAACTTTGTCCCATCAGATGTTGGACTAACAAAGCTTCAAGGTCCCATATTTCTGCTTGTGCCAATAGCTGTGCTTTCAGGATTCATATCATTTGCATCTCCATGTACTCTTCCAATCTTGCCTGCATACATGGCATACACATTTCGAACATCAAAAATGAATGTGTTTGGCATGTCAGTTTCATTCTTTCTTGGACTTGTCATCGTCTTTGTGCTCTTGGGCATGTCTGCTGCTTTTGTCGGCACATACCTCAAATCAAACATTGGAATATTTTCAGAGATTGCAGGTATTGCAATGATCCTCTTTGGACTATACACTTTGTCTGGCAGGGGAATACCCGGTCTCAAGATTACGCCCAAGAGTCCTGTCACTTACTTTGGCTCATTCACGTTTGGCTGCATACTTGGAATGTCATGGACTCCGTGTGTTGGACCAATACTAGTTGGAATCTTGCTTCTTGCAGCAACTACAGTCTCGCTCCCAACTGGAAGTCTACTTTTATTCTCCTATGCTACAGGCCTTGCAATCCCATTGATTCTAGTCTCGGCATATCTTGGCAGGATTGACAGGGATTCCATAGCATGGAGAATAATCCGCGGAAAAGAGATCAAGTTGGTTTTGGGCAACAAGCAATTTGCCATGCATACAAACACATTGTTTTCAGGAATATTGTTTATTGTCTTGGGTTACCTTGTATTTGCTGGTATCCTTTATTCATTGAATCAGATTGTTGCAAACACGTCTATTCAGCAGTGGTTCTTTGAAATTGAGAACAATCTATTGCAGGTACTGCATAATTGAAAAACTGTCAGACTAGAAATGTCTTATATGAAATGCATGATAATTCCATGATGCCATCTTGTAATTACGTGTAGAATAACAAGTGTCACTAGCATTGCCGCAAGAATAGCTTGACCATGAACCAGTCTACTAAAGAATTTTAAATTTTTACCAGATGTAAATCTAAGTATTATACCGCTAATCATTGACACCGTCATGACTATGACCAATGAAAGTGATATGTAATCGAGGCCTCTGATGAGCATAAATCCATGCGATAAACCAGCAAAGAATCCTACAGAATTTAGCATGATATGGAAATTCAATACCGGTTGGTACATGGATGTCAAACTTTGTGAGGTGCTAGAACCACCAACTAATTTCATGACAGGTATCTTCTTTATCATTTTGAATATGACAAGTGAGAGATTTGCTGCTGTCCCGCATCCAATGGCTAACCAGCCAAGAGTGGCAGCCGTACTAAATCCTTGGCCATCATCAGCATAGGCTAAAGTGGGAACAAATGTAAGCACTACTATTAGTGATATTTTCAAGTAAGAACTGGTAGAAAAAATTCGCATAAAGATTACGTCAATCTCATTTTAGCAGCCTTTCTTCTTATCTTGTATACTTTCCAAACTGAATATCCAACTACGCCAAGTATTGCCGATATGGTAATGTATAATGTCAAACTAAAGATTGTCAGGATCATCGTATCGGGCTGACCGCCTCCTTCTTTTTCATATTGTGCAAGAGCTAATGTTGGTGCACTTGTGGCAAGTATGACAAGTGCCATCAGTATGTATGAATATATTTTCATTGAATAAATAATATTCAAGTCAGGATAAAACGGATGCTACCGTTTTCATCAACGAGAATGATAGTTAGACAATTAAATACCAAATACAGATTACAATCGATGAAAAAATCTACACAACAGTTTATTTTAATTACAACACTTCTAGTACTTGCAAACAGCGGAATCTATTTTGTTACAGCTTACTCGCAAATGAAAGAATCTAATGATGTTGGGAGCCAGATCCAAACTATGTTATTTACAACTGCAGCTATAACATATCTTCCGCTAGGGATATGGATGATTAAAAACAGACTACATAGCAGAGCACCATATGTCATTGCAAGCCTAATCTCAGTAGCGTTGGTTGGACTCTATGTGGCATCAAGAACCATCAGCCTTCCATTAGTTGGAATGCAAAATGATATAGGCATGACAGATATTTTAGCCAAAATCACTCAGAGTGCCATAGTTGTGGTATCTTTGCTGCTTTTACGAAATTGGAAGAAGGAAAAGATAACAATATCACAGTAAAACCAATTTATTTTTCTGAGAATTTTTCCCAAAGTCTTTGTATCTTTTCATCCATGGCAAATTTTTCAAGTTTACAAGAAATCTCACCATCTCTGAACTTTACTTCTATGCCTGAGACCAAACTCTTGTAGTAGCTTTCATCAAGACCCTCAAGTGTACGAATAACCTTGGTATTCTTTATGAGGCCCAGACTTTCCAGATTCTTGACCTTTCTATAGGTTGTCGAAACAGGAATGCCGAGTTTTGCGGATATTTCTTGGGCATTTAACTCATTTTTTGCCAGTATTGAGAGGATCTTTCTGCTATATTCATCTCCCAGTATTGCTAGGATCTCATCATCGTTTGTCATTTTTTCAGCTTTTCTTGACTGCTATGATTAGTACGACAAATCCAGCTATCTCAAATCCTTCTTCTATTACATTTTGCAAGTACTCGCCAGCAAACGAAAATGCGTATTCCATGACAGTTTCTCCAAGGACCAAAAGTGTAAAACCTATGACTAGAAGTGCCATAGGGAGATATTTTGTCCTCTTGAAGGCTTTAGCAGCAAAGAAGACAAGTAAAAATCCAACTATGAGATGTGCAGCAAGAAGTACATAGTGGGTAATTGATGATTCAACCATTGTCTACATCAACTTGTCATATTTGGGTAAATAGATACTTTGTCATGGGCCGGATTCTGTTGACTCTGAAGAGCCTGACTCATTACCTGCAGATTCTCCAGTTGGGGATTTGATCTGAGATTGATTGTTTTCTTGTAGGTTTAATGTCTTTTCGGTGTTCTCTTCTGCAGGTAGTTCTATTTTCTCTCCCATGATTGATTTTATACCAATCGTTGCAGCAATAACGACAACTCCAACTGCAATACCTATGATGATTTTTTTATTCATATCAGTCCAATTCTTTGTAATGCATAATATGCTATCTACCATTCCCGTTGATGAGAATGGTAGTTATTTTATTATGAATGCACAGGTAACAATAATTTCTGTTAATGTACTCCAATACTAAAACTGTAATGACACTAGGGATAGCTATTGCTGCAATTATTATTGCCTTGGTTGCCATGACAATACCCATCATGACTACACAAGCAATAAAACAGAACACACCTCAAACAAGCAATACTCAACATTACACTGGAGAAAAGAGAGAATTTTGGCTGTTCGATAGTGAAATCCCTGGTTTTAATGAGACTCAAATGGGAATGCCGCATGATGTTTACAGC
>JBAVVB010000293.1:0-2175 GCA_049697075.1 Nitrosotalea sp. | reverse complement strand
GCTGTACTTCATCTAATGCTGTTAATGTAGTAAAATCAATTCCAGTCGATAAAGAAGTGCTCTTTTTGCCTGACATGTTTCTTGGCTCATATGTAGCCAAAGTGACAGACAGGAAAAACATGTACATCTGGGCAGGAGAATGTCACGTCCATGCAGGTATAAGACCACAAGAAGTACAAGAAAAACTAACGCAGTATGCCAGTGCGGAGTTTTTGGTTCACCCCGAGTGTAGTTGTACTTCCTCTATCATGTACGATGTTGCATGTGGAGATTATGGTAACAGGCAGGTCCAGATCTTGTCGACAGAAGGAATGATGAATCATGCAAAGAGTTCTAACGGAAAGACATTCGTTGTTGCTACAGAAACAGGTATACTATACAGAATGAGAAAGCAAAACCCTGAAAAAGAATTCATACCAATGTCAGACTCGGCAGTTTGTAAATACATGAAGATGATAACACTTGACAAGGTCTATTTGTCATTGAAGGAAGAAAAATATGAAGTCAAGGTTCCAAAAAATATTGCGCAAAAGGCACATTTAGCTATAGAGCGCATGCTTGCAATCAGTTAACCTCAAGACTCAAATCCAATCCTGGAACAGAACTGGTTAATCTACCCATGGAAATGATATCTATGCCCGTTCTGGCATATGATTTTACATTTGACTCATCTATCCCACCCGACGCTTCGATTTTTATTCTATTTCGAAGATTGAGTCGTTTTAAGACTTGGATGATATGAGAGATCTCTTTGGGAGGTATGTTGTCAAGCATTATGATTGATGCTCCTTCTCTTGCAGCTATTACTGCATCATCCCTATTTTCGACTTCTACTTCGAATTTTTTGTATCGTTTTTTAGCAGCGCGAATTATATCTTGTAATGACTTTGCAACTGCCAGGTGGTTGTCTTTTATCATGACCATCTGATCAAGAGACATTCGGTGTCTTCTGCCGCCGCCTATCTCTATAGCATCTTTATCAAAAATGCGCAAACCAGGAGCAGTTTTTCTTGTAGAATAGAGTTCTACTTTTGGATTTACATTTTTGATAATTCTTACCAGCTTGTTTGTCTGTGTTGCAATTCCGCTCATCCTAGATAATAAATTAAGTGCGGTCCTCTCACATGATAAAACAGAGTATGCATAACCTGAGATTGTCATTATCTTGTCATTAGGCTCTATTTTGCTACCATCGTTTTTTAGAATTCTTACTTTGCAGTTTCTTGAAGTAAATATTTCTTTGACATATGATGTTCCTGCAATGATGCCTCTCTGACGTGAAATTATGACTGCTGAAATTTTTTTTCTTGGAAGAAGCTTACTTGTAACGTCACCTTTGCCGATATCTTCTTTGAGAAATATTTCTAGTGCTTTTTTTGCACGACTGTGCAATCTAAGTTACCTTGAGGGCGTATTTTCCTTTTTCAGTTATTCCTAAAGATTTTGCAATGACTGAGTTTATGGGATCCACTATGAGAACAGCGCCACTCCAGTCAGGTGTCAAGTCTGTTGATTTACAAATTGCGCATACCTTGCCAATGGTTACAAATTTGCACTTGCGGCAAGCCATTTCTCTAACCATTTTTCATCACTTGGCTTCTACAGGTTTTTTAGCCTTTTCAGCTTGCGGTGTTGGAGGAGATTTTGCCTTCTTTATTTCTTCTTCAATCCATTCATCTGCACCAAGGAATGGTTGTCTGCAAGTTATGCCGACTTTCATCGCAGCAGTCTTGCCTAATGACACTGCAGTAATTCTTGCTCGAAGAGTTGTACCAATCTTCATGGTTCTTCCACTTTGGTTAGCCAAAATCATACCTGACTTTACATCGCTCTTTAGATAATCATCCATTATTTGTGACAAGTGTAACAAAGCGTCTGTTGCACCAATTCTTACAAATGCTCCAAAGTCTGTAATCTCGACAATCTCTCCTCTGACAATTTCTTGAAGCTTTGGATGGAATGTAAGTGCAGTAAACTCTACTCTGTGATAAGTACCTCCGTCGCCGGCAATAATTTTGCCCATCTTCTCGACTTTGGTATCCATGATCATTATGACATAGCCTAATTCAGGATTTATCATACTCTCATACTTCTCTCTCAAAATTGTTATGGCCGCCTTTTTCAGTGACTCGCCAAATAATTTTGGAGGAATTCTAACTACATCAGTAAGGGTTG
>JBAVVB010000292.1:0-20439 GCA_049697075.1 Nitrosotalea sp. | reverse complement strand
ATTCTACATAGGGAAGCAAATAGGCACCATATTAAAAATGACCATTATCTTCAACAGAGTTTACTAGAGACATCCGTGGAATTATGTGACCTTACAAACTTAGATGTTATTTTAAGAGACAAACTTCGAAATGAAATTCGTACCATGATTGCAGAATCTCATGAAGATGATGCAAACAATCGTCTTGAGGCTGAAAACCCAATGGTTGCAGTTTCTTTCTACAGAGAAGCTCAGATTTGGTATGAACGTGCAGGTAAACATGAAGAGGCAAATAAATTAAATGAAAAGATTAGAGAGGCTACTGGTGAAATAGTATATGATGAAGTGAAACATGAGATGATAATTCCTGAATTGAAATTAAATGGAAGTAATGGATACCAATTAGTAATTTCATTTTGTAATCATTCTGAGAACATTCCATCTTTAGAATGGGTTACGAATCTAACAAAGGAATTAATAGAAAAATCTCCTATCTCGAGCTTATTTAATACCGTCACTTTTAACAGAAACAATCCCATTTCCTACGCTAATGACACTGAATCAAACTTGGAATCAAGAATCAAACAACAAACCATTCAATTCATAAGACTTACAGAAAGTCGTTTGTACTTAGAGGTTAAGAGATTGGAGGAGAAGAAAAAAATAACCGAATTAGATTTTGTAACTTTTCTTACTGACATTGGATTGTATGATGAGGATCAATTAACTATCATAAAATCAGGAATAGCAGATCATTTTCGAGGTAATTACATATCCTCTATTCATACCCTGATGCCACAAGTCGAAGGAACTTTGAGATTGCTTCTCAAAATGTATGGAATATCAACTCTCAAAACTAAGCGGGATATAATCATGGATCGTGAATTAGGAAGTATGCTGGTAGAACCTGAAGTTGTATCTGTACTGGGAGAGGATTTCGTAAACTATCTAAAGACAAAATATGCAGATCCAGACGGAATGAACCTTAGGAATAACGTGTCTCATGCTCTTAGTCCCATATCGGATTTTAATTATGAAACATCTATCACACTTATTCAGACAATCTTCAAACTCGCTAAATTATCAGTGAGTAAAACATCCTAATACCATGTAAAATTCTTAGTAAAGTATAAAGCTCGGAACTTCATACTATTAGGCATGAATCAAGAAAAAATCCCTGTTTTAGACGACAGGGAAACCACTAGACCCGCTGATTCTAAAATTATTAATTTCGTTTGTTATGAAGCAGATTCATTCCTGTTATCTTCCAATGGAAATTCTTGTGGTCATTCAGCCAACAAGTTACACTAAATTTTGTTCGGTATAGTTAATTGTTTTCTTCAACTATCGTATACGACAGTAACTGTTTTAGGATGACTTGATGTAACCTAAAGAATCATAATGTCTGAAAATTTCTCCAATGAAGAAATAGAGGAAATAATACTAGACAACAAGGACCTTGTAGAAGGTAGGGGTGAGCCTTTTGGTGTAAACAGAGAGAGATTAGCTACAATATTTTCCCAATTAAACTCGTTTAACTATATTGCAAATAAAAGAGATAAAATCATAAGAAAAGCATCTCATATTTTAGCAGGATTAACATGGTAACAGCCTTTTAGTGATGGAAACAAAGAAACCGCATTATCTGTGACAAAACTATTTCTACGCAGGAATGGATTAGATTTGCCAATAGTTACACTGGAAGATGAGAAAGAGATTTTTGACCTTCTGGTAAAAACAGTATTCAAATTTGATGGCGATCCTACAATTATTAGCGAGATAGAGGAATATCTTTCAAAGAAAGTAACAGGCTATTAATCGAATTTGTCACGAGATAATGTCTTATACATGTGTGGATTTTCTGCCCTTATTTTTTTCAACTCACTGCGTATGGCCTGCTTTGGTGTATCGAGAGCTTTTAGCTCGTCTGTTCTTGTCTCATTTGCATCAATTACAGGTCTTTTCTTCTCTGCCTTCTGCATGTATTAGTAAAGTACTAACTTCTTATTATTGGTATTCTTGGTATTGTTATACGCAGTTCTTTGAGAAATTCTTCTAATGAACTTTTTTTTGTCTTGCCCTCTGCTTTTGCCTTGTAGAATTCTTCTACATTTGCTTTTTCCTGAGGTGTTACATCGTCTACTTTCTTGGACTTTACTGCTCGTTGCATGTTGTAACTATACATTCTATGTATAATACAAAGATTACTTAACAAAGTAGTGTTTACAAAGAGGCTTTCTCGCTTTGTCTCAATTCACTCCGTCACTTTGTGACACCCCTCTTGAGACTGCTTTTTGTCTAGTGACTAAATCCTCGTTTACCTATAACACCTAGGTAAAATTTTACATTACCTTTTTATACAATCTATGGATACCTTAGGTATCATGCAATCACTTATGGAATACATTCCTGAAAAATTGAAAGAGAATGAATTGAAAGTTGTATTATATTTGATAAGAACTCCTAAAGCTGCAAAAATAATGGTCATACTATGGGATAAGAAGAGTAGCTATCTAAATAAAATACAAAAAATAGTTGGAGGAAGTAAATCGAACACCATTGAAACTCTAAAATCATTAGAAGAGTTAAAGATAATAAAGACCAAGTGGACGGTAACAGAATTAAAAGGTCGTGCATTTCCAAAGACTAGAGCTGTCAAGTCATTCCTCTTAAACGATGATAAAAAGAAACTTATTGAATTCTACGAACCTTTTTTACGTAAGATCTAGACTGCAAAACAATATCTTAGATAGAAGAACTTCTGGATTGCATAAATTGGCGCAGTATCTTCTACAGTAGTCTGATGCCTTCTTGCACTTGCGGGCATATCGTTGCAATCCTAAACATTCTGTGAATCGAGCTTGCAAGGTTCTCGCACTTTCTGCGCTCACCGTGGTTTACTATAACTCGTCTAAGCTTGGGTCTTAGCTTGTGAACATATGACATCAACTGGTTATAGTCACTGTGTCCTGAAAACCCATCAAGTTTTTCTGTAGAGCAATTTATGTTGATCACCTCAATTTTTCCATCCTTTCCAACTACTGAGACCTGTTTTGAGTTGTCAAGCACCCTTCTTCCCATGGTGCCATTTACTTGATATGACACAAACAAGATCTTGTTCTTCTGTGACGGTGCGATATGTTTGAAGTATTCAAGAACTGGCCCGCCTTCTAGCATTCCAGATGTTGCCATGATAATGCATGGTCCCTCGCGGAGCGCCTCTTCTCTTGCATCGGAATGTTCAATGTTAGTAAAATATTCAGAATCAAATGGATTTTCTTCCGTGCTCATAATCTTTTCTCGCAAGTCGTGTGCCAGATATTCAGGATATGCTTCATGGATTGCAGTTGCCTCTGATATCATTCCTTCTGTAAATACAGGTGCTTCCATGAGATGCCCTGCCTTCATGTATTGATCAATTACCATCATCAATTCCTGTGCACGGCCAACTGCTGGAATTGGAATTAGCACCTTGCCGCCGTTTCGCAGTGTCTCGTTTACTGATTTTATAAATGCGCCTTCCACTTCTTCTCTTGTTGACTGGATGTCTTCTTTTGCGCCATATGTGCTCTCTATTAACAACGTCTCAACTCGCGGGAAATTCCATGATGCGCTATCAAAGAGCATGGATTTGCCATACTTTAGATCGCCAGTGTAGACAAAGTTGTGGTTCCCGTTTCCTATGTGGAAATGACATGACGCAGAACCAAGTATGTGTCCTGCATTTGAAAATACAAGTTTAATGTCAGGCGATATGTCTGTGACAGTTCCATATGCTAAAGATATGGTCTGCTTCATTACCTGCTTGACGTCTCTCTCAGAGTACATTGGAATCCTGCCTTGCGCAGCTGCTACCTTTATGGCGTCAAGCTGAATCAGGTTCATCATTGGCAACGTTGGCTCGGTACAGTAGATTGGCCCCTTGTAGCCATATTTGAAAAGGACAGGCAAAAATCCGGTATGATCAAGGTGAGCATGACTGATGACAACTGCATCAAGCTCGTCTAGTGTAATATTTGCCCAGTCAAGACGGGGATAAGCTTCTAGCGGATTTTTGGTGCCAGGGTTGATACCACAGTCTATCAGTATCTTGCTTTCGTGCGTGGTAAGTAACATGCATGATCTTCCTACCTGGCTGAATCCGCCAAGTGTCATAAGTGATACCTCGGCATCTTCTGAGAGTTTTGGCCGAAATATCTGCTCGCCTATCTGTCGCAGGTGCTTGCTTCTCTCAGTTGATGAAATCTTGAGGTTATAGTTTATTGTCTGTATGGTTTGGGACTGGATGGTAGTTGCCTTCCTGATTTTCACACGCCAGCCTGTCTTGGATACAAGGTCTGCCAAATTAAAAGACGCGTTGTTATCTAAAAGCCAGGGGTGCTTTACCTCTACTGTTAGTTCCCCAATTGCCGTATCAAAGAATGTGCCGCGCAGGTCAATCTCTTTTGGGAGCATTTGGACGAGAATCTGTCTTGCTTCCTCCTCAGTTTTTCGAATAGACTCTTCAGTTCTTACAACAATTCTCTTTTTTATCACATTTACCATGTTGGAGATTACTTCGTTGTGCTCCATCAGATAGCGCGGATTTCTTGTATAGATTGCAATTCTTGGACCCTCATACTCTATCTTGGTAACTTCGGCTTCTTTTGGTATACTTTGTAGTATGGTTCCCATGATATTGGGTAATGGAGACACTTCACGTTGTTGCTTATTTCTTTGCATTAAATCACTAGAGCGTAATAATGGCTTTCTTCTGTTCTTTTGTTAAGAGTTGGTATCCTTGCTTGTCAATGATTGTGACATTTATTCCGTCACCTGTTCCGATGTTTCTTGTTATCGCAGCCTTGACTGCTCGGAGTGCAATTGTTTTGCCTTCTTCTACTGAAAGTCCGTCGCGATACTCGCTTTCAAGCAAGCCATATGCTACTGGAGAGCCGCTTCCCGTTGTAACATATTTTTTCTGGAAAAGAGAGCCAAACATGTCGATATTGTACAATGTTGGTCCTTGTTTGTCATATCCGCCAACCAAAATGTCGGCGATAAATGGATAGTATCTATTCTGGAAGAATATTAGCGAGGCAAGCCTTGCAATTGACTTTATTGGAAGATATTCTCCCTTGTCTACTCTGTGAAGGTTGCAATGATATCGTAGTATGTCAGTGACGTTTTGTGCATCTGCCACACCACCTGCTATTGTCATGCCTGCATGGTTGTCTATTTTTTGAATCTTCATGGTATTGTTGTTTGCTATGAAATAGCCAGCGCTTGCCCTCATATCCGCGCACAAGACCACGCCGTCGGTGCAGGCTATTCCTACCGTGGTTGTTCCATGAAATGTGTGTTGTTCAATATAGTCTGACAAAGCATTCTACCTAACTAGAGATGTCTTGAATAGAATTTCACCGTTTAATAAACTTTAGATCGCTCTGGGAATCGATAAATATCGAGGCTTGAAGAAAAATCCATGCCATCTCATGTCATGGAACTGCCAAGACAGATAGTTGTCGGCGAGAAAAACATCGGAGACATTGGAAGTTTTCTGCAAGGACTTGCAAATCCAAGAAAAGTTTCTTTTGTTTCAGGAGACCAGGTAAGAAAGATTACGTACGAAAAGGTATCAAAATCACTTGCAAGACAAAAGATAAAAAATGTCTGGCATCTTTGTTCAAGCAATGATGTCAAGTCTACAAGCAAGACTCTGCTTGAGATAAAAAAAGACAAGAGCGATCTTATAGTTGGAATTGGAGGCGGCAGGTCTGTTGATATTGCAAAGATGGTTGCATTCAAGCTGAAAAAACCATTTGTCAGCGTTCCAACGTCAGCATCACATGATGGTATAGCAAGCCCGTTTGTCTCCCTGCGAGGCGACAGGCCGTATTCTATTGTTGCAACAGCTCCACTTGGAGTCTTTGTTGATATCGAGATACTAAAGAAGGCACCACATAGACTCATTGCAAGCGGCTGTGGCGACCTCATGGCAAAGGTAACTGCTGTGCGCGACTGGGAGCTTGCAAGGGATAAGGTTGGAGAGTACTTTGGCACTTATGCTGCAAATCTTGCATCAATGAGCGCAAAAATTGTAATTGACAACTCTAAAAATTTCAAGAAAAAACCTGATGTTCGAATGATTGTAGAAGCTCTTATCAGCTCAGGTGTTGCTGCATGCATTGCAGGCTCCAGTAGGCCGTGCTCTGGTGCAGAACACTTGTTTTCACATGCGGTAGATTATCTCAAGCCAGGCATAGGATTGCATGGCGAGAAATGCGGAATTGGCGCCATATTGATTGCAAAGCTACAAGGGCAGGACTGGAAGAAAATAATCCAGATGCTAAAAAATGTCGGAGCACCAACTACAGCAAAAGAGATCGGACTTTCGTCAAAGATTTTGGCAGAGGCGCTCTGCATTGCCCAGTCATTGAGGCCGGAAAGATATACGATATTAAGTGAGGTAAAGATGACTGAGAAAAAAGCTATTTCTCTTGCAAAAAGTACCGGCGTTCTCTAGGCTGCTTTTGGCTGGACTGGTGTGGCTTCAGCTTTTTGTTCTTCTGGCTTTTCCTGCGGCTTTGCCTTGTTGTATGATTCTATAAAGTTAATTTTGTCAAGTGTTGACACAAACTTGATGACCTCGTTTGCTATTGCTCGCTTTACTACCTGAAGGCCTTCCATCATCAGTGCCTCGTCTGGTATGGTAATGTCAAGCTGCGTTCCCTTTATCTCAAATTTCAGTTTGGATTCATCTAGTGGAAATCTCCTTTTGAGCAGTCCCATGATTTTGTCCTGATCAGTGTCAAGTGATTTTAGTACGTTAACATCATACAAAATTGTTCTACCAGCAAACCTGTGATTGTAATCAACCTGGACTCGCCCTGAGCCAATGAATCTGATAATTCCAGTCTTGTCATCGAGTTCAATTACATCGCCTACAGAGACTTTATCTGCATCATCGCCTAACTTTCGCAGCGGAACCATTCTTACTTTGGCTGGGTCTCGTGTTCCAAATCCTTTCTCTGGTGGCACCTCTACTGTTAGCTTGTCACCTGCATTTGCAGCCAAGAGTGCATCGTCTAGTCCCTTGAGCACCCAGGACTCTCCCACTGAGACAAGTTTTGGGTGATACTTTACATTTGCATCAAATATGTTGCCAGATTTTGCGTCAGCTTCTCTTGTAGTTTCAAAGACTTCGTTTGTATCTTTGACTTTGGCAGTATAGTCTGCAAGAACCAGGGTACCTTTTTGGAAAGCCAACGCCATCGATCCTTTTTGTTCCTTATATTAATCTAAAGATGGTTTTTTTGTGTCTTAATCATTTTTGTGTCATCATTTTTCCGTTTGGCAGAACTTCAAACCTAAATGTTTATGTTTTTATGGATGAATCAGGCGATCTGGGATTCAATGATTATTCATCCAAATTTTTTGTAGTGAGTTAACTAGTTCAAGCAATCGGGAGTTACTGACAAAAATTCACAATTATATCCTTATGAGACTGCCTTTGTTCTTGTCACAATCTTTGATAGTTTCTGTTCTGCTGCAAGTGTAGCATCAAGTGTTAGCTCAGCAACAAGTCGCAGCTCTGCTTTCTTTTGGTCAGTAAGCCTGTCCATAGTTAAACATCCTTTAATTTGTCTTGGGCTCGTTTATATCTTGCTGCTAATTCCTTGTAGAGATATCCGGCCTCAAGAGAACTGGAAAACAAGATCTGAATAACATTGCCTACACGAACCAGCCTTACATGAGTTGTCCCGATATCGTACTGGCTTGATTCCACGTCATTTTTCATTTAGCCCTCAACAAGTGAGAATATCATATTTACAAAAAAAGTGGTGGTTATACTGTTATAATTAGCCCAATTTGCAACAGAACCTGATCATTCTTACTTATGATTCTGTACAGCTGATGATAGGATCGTTGTTTTCTGATACCTCCATTTTGGTACACAATATTATCCTCCAAACGAGTTCATTGACAAAGAGTAAAAATGGTTTACCCCTGTTTATGAAGGGAAACATGCTATTGTCGCAATCTTTAAAATTATAAGAATCAATACTCTCAATTTCTCCAAGTCATTTCCATTTTTGGCAAAATTAGCTAGGTCTGCAAAAGATATACTTGCGAACTTTGTGAAATATTGATCAAGTCTTTTTTGTAAGACATGACAACGAAACATCAAAAACTCATTATCCGATATGCAAGTATGGATGACATGAAAAATTAGTCGAGCTTTTCTGGAATACCCAGAGTTATGGATCAGAATAGAGCATGCCAATACGGTTATGTCGCACTTTCTTAATTGTGCTAAAACAAAAATGGGGAAGGGACTCGTTCATTACGTATAGTCAAGTCCTGTAGGACCCGGCTACTATCATGGTGTTACTTTAGACCCAGGTCCTGGTTTGGACCCATCCTGTTCCTAAATTTGGAATAGATCAAGAAATTCTATCTTTTTAAGACTAGAGCCAAGACTTGTGAATTTTGGATTTGATTTTTGATTTCAGCTCTTCGGTGATTTCTTCAGGTTTCATTCCATGATCCTTTGTAGCGTGTGCCGCACATTGTGAAAGGATCTCTTCTTCTGTCTTGCCCTTTGCGGTAAAACCACAGTCAAAGCCTACATCTTTACATCTGAATTTTAACATGCACGAGTTATGGAATAATTATGTATAAAGATATGTAGTGATCTAGTATTACACCGAATCACTATCATGACATTATTTTAGTTCCACGTGCCAGTATCTTTCCTATGGATTCCTGAATGTTTCATCACCAGTAAGAGTAATCGTTCCCATACAAGGGTCATTAATTTTAGCAAAATTTTTGAGTGTTTATAGTTCGTATTGCTGCAAACGTACTAATACGTGCATTAGGATAGGCATCTACCAGTTTATTTGCTGCACCAAGGAGTGTAGCCCCACGTGTTACGACATCATCCACTAGGAGAATTTCATCAGGTTCAAACAGCGTTTTTTTAACTTTCATTGAATTGTAATGATCAATAGCTTTTGGCCTATTTGCAGCTTAAGCTCCTTGAAGATTTTGGTATGGTGTAGCACATCTTGGACACTCTACAACTTTCTTTCCCAGTTGTTGTTATAAGGTTCTGAAAGTTTCATACGCTAGTTGATGTTAAAGTAAAATGTCGTGGGCTGGTTTGCAATCATGTATTTTTTTGCCAGAACTCTAGATCTACTTTAACAATTCGGATCATTGCTGCTAATCATTCATACTAATCATTCATACTAATCATTCATACTAATCATTCATGCGTATTCTTAATACGATATACTGAGACATTTCTCAACATGGCATTAGAATTAACTGATGAACCGCAACAACTAACAATTTTTGATCGCCTTTCAGATCGCAGGATGCAAGACTACCATGAATCACTAGGTAAATTAGAAGAACAGTTTGCCACGTTGGGACTTTCTGCAAACCAATTCAAAGTATTTTTATACATAGGAAAATACGGATCAAAAACTGCGATCGAAGTTTGCAGAGCACTAAGAATGCATCGCACAGAAGTTTATTCTCTTTTGAAAATACTGATGAATCTGGGCATAGTTTCTGCCACACTGGAGAGACCTATAAGATTTAGAGCAGTTCTGCCAGATGTTGCAATGGGAATCATACTTGATGCAGAAAAAGAGCGATTACATAACATAGAACTACAAAAGACATCTGTTTTGAATCTGTGGAATACTCTTCCTGACTTTATGAGAGGAAATCCGGAGGAAGTTGAAGAAAAGTTTCAGATTATCAAGGGCTTGGACCAGATACATTCCAAAATGAAGCATATGATCTCCCAATCTAAAGAAGAATTTCTCATATCTGGTTCAGAAAAAAACTATCTTCAATTCTATCACGCTGACATTTTCAGCGCGTTAGGAAAATGCAAAGCTGAGCAAAGATTTGTAACAACATCAGATGAGCGTTCATTCTATGTTTTTGAAACCGTAAACGGATCAAAAGTTAGAAAAATTCCGCCAGCAATGAATTCATTTCCAGCTTTTGTGGTAAGAGATGGTGAAGAGGTACTATTACTTTTAGGTAGAGCAGACGAGAAAATCAGAAAAGAGCAAAAGGCGGTCTGGACTGATTCTGTAGAGATAATCAATTCTCTGCAATTACTGTTCAGCCTTGTCTGGCCCCAATCAATAAAGACAAGTCTTGTCAATACACGTTTAAAATAATGTAAACATCCCATCCCATGGCTTGTCCTGTTATAACGCATTTTTCCTGATGTTTACATCAAGTTGACACAAAATTACAGTGCTTTTAGTTTCTCTTCAGCCACTTTGAGTGCTTCGGGATTTGTCTTGTATCCCATCATGTCAAGTGTTGAATGAATTGCAGAAATAGTTCTCATGACATGATATTTCTGCACCTCGCCCATGCAGCCAACCCTGAATACTTTTCCTTTCAGCTCACCAAATCCACCTGCAACCAAGACGCGGAACTTTTCTGATAGTGTTCCCCGAAAAGTTTTGTCGTCTAGTCCTTGCAGATAGTTTAGTGCAATGACAACCGTAGATCGTGCATCCTCTTTTGCAAATGGTGTAAGACCTAGTGCACTCAGGCCACTGTAAAATGCATCAGAGCAGACCCGGTGTCTTTTTACTCTATTTTCCATTCCTTCTTCTAGTATCATGTCTAGTGCCTCCCTGTATGCATAGAGTAATGGTATTGCAGGAGTAAATGGAGTCTCCTTGTTCTCGTCATAATACTTGAAGTATCGTGCCATGTTAAAGTAAAATGTCGGAGGCGGGTTTGCAATCATGTGCTTTTTTGCCTTGGGGCTTACTGCAATTGGCGAGATTCCTGGCGGGGCAGCTAGTGCCTTCTGTGCTCCTGTAACACACACATCTATTCCCCACTTGTCCATGTGTAATTCCTCACCGCCAACTATTGATACACCATCTACTACAAAGAACGAATCATTTCTTGCAGTGAGATTTGAAACTTTGTCTAGATATTTTACCATCGTTCCAGTTGAGGTTTCGTTCCATACCACATAGAATGCCTTGACATCTCTGTTGTTGTCAAATGCCTCTTTTACCTGATCAAAGCTTGCGTTCTGTCCAAATGGCGTCTGTAGCTTGATAACGTTTGCACCTGCCCATTCTAACATGGTTGCAAGCCTTGAGCTAAACTCTCCGTTGACTGGAATTATTACCTTGTCGCCTTTTTTTATCATGTTTACAACAGAGGCCTCGACTGCGCCAGTACCGGAAGCACTCAGTGCCACGATATCTCCTGTTGTATCAAAAACTTTCTGGGTCTTTTCAACTACATCGACGTATAATTTTACAAAATCCTTGCTCCTGTGATTTATCATGTGAGTAAACATTGCACGTGTTACTCTTTCCGGAACATTTGTTGGTCCAGGTAACATTACTAGATATTCCAAATTCTTTCATTTCCTAAAATTAATGACCATTATTTATAACTACAGGATCTTGGACAGTCTTTGCTTTGCATTTATCCTCAGAAGAACATTCTTGGTTCCTTGTGGGACAAGATTATGCCAATCCTTGTCTCCAGCGATCATTTCCCGTATATGTGTACCAGAGACTGTTTCTCTTTGCAACAATGGAACTTGGATTGTCTCAATTCCCCTTTTTTTGTATAGAGATAGTGTAAAGTCATCGTTTGAAAATACAATGTCGTACTTTGGTATGATGGTATCAACATGGTACGTCCATTTATCATGGTCCCCTGTATCTGGTACGTAATATACCCCAATTTTCTTTGCGTTTTCCTGGTCAAGTGATGAGAGGATCATCTCTTTTCTCTCGTCTGCTGTGAATGGATTTCTTTTTTCATGACTCTTGTTTGAGCTTCCGATTCCTATCCAGAGATTTTCCACTTTGGACAGGGCAAATTTAATCGCTGATAGATGTCCTATATGGAATGGCTGAAACCTGCCAATCATTAGTCCGTTCATTGTCGAGATCTCACTTGCTTCTTTAAAAATTCATTATTAATTAGGATGCCTGAAATGCACATAGACTTTAAACAGTTTTGTGTCATATAGGGAATAGGATATGAGTTAAAAGAATTCAAAATAATCAGGAATGAAATCAAAGAATTGAGAATGTTATACAAGAATTTAATTGATAAAATCATTCCATTAGAAGAACCAAACCCAAGTGATAAATCTACAATTAAAAAGAAGGAAAAGATTGTTAGCGAATCCTCATTGTTGAAGACACTGGATTAATTTGTTTGAAGTTAATGCCAAGAAAAGCGTCTTAAAAGCGAAAGTAAGCTTGATTCTAAAAGAAAAGAAAAACTAAAGGTAGTTGCTTGAGAGATCACTCTGCTAATGCGATACTGGTAGGAATAGTAAAGTTGTATCTTGTCTGAGTAAAACATCTCAAATGGAGTCTTTCTATGGTCTTTTTCCCACATTTTATGCAAATTTGCTGAATTGGCTTTTTACATTCAAAGCATTGTGAATATCCGATCAGTTCTTCGCCACATGTTCTGCAGATCTTGTCTGGCATTATTTCATCACTGTTTCATAGGTGTACGGTATTCAACTTTAATCTGGCGCAAATAGTTTTCATAGCTTCCATATCCACACGATCTCTTCTTTGGAATACATAATTTACATTAGTAATATCAAAAAAATAAAAAATTAGGATAGTCTAGAGTTTTGGTGCAAGTCTTAATCCAGTTTTAGCAGAAACTGCAATTATGGATACGATTGCAATTGCAAGTACCAGAGATGCAATAGGACCAAACTCCGGAACTGTGCTACCGCCAAACTGTATTTGTGAAATACCTTGCTCATCTGCCGTTACCATTGAAGCAGGCAGTGGCACATACAATAGTGTCGAAGAATAATTTTGCCCATCTGTTATTATCCAATTTAGGAAGTTTATCACTTCTTGTGGCTTGCCCTGTGACTCTCCGCTTACTTGACTTAGGTCCTTGTAGACCATTATATAGGTCAAAGTAGATATTGGATAGGAATTACTGCCAGGTTGACTTACTATTGACACCTTACTCCAATCTCCATCAGCTGCTGGAAGATTTGTTCCTGCGGCAGCTGCGTCAGCAGCCACTGAAGCTATGGTAGGCTCAACAAACGCATTTCCATCAGCATTTTGTACAAATGCATATGTCATGTTGTTTTGGTACGCGTATGCAAGCTCCACATATCCACAGGCATATGGCGTAGTCCTTATGATATTGGCTACACCAGCATTTCCTGGAGAACCAGTACCTACTGGCCATGGCACTACCTTTCCTTGGCCTACATCTGTCTTCCACTGAGGATAGATTTTGGATAGGTAATCAGTAAACGCATATGTTGTTCCTGATCCATCTGCACGATGAACTGTTTCGATCTTCTGAGCTGGAAGATTGACTCCAGAATTCAGATTTGCAATAGCAGGATCGTTCCACATGGTGATATTGCCCATAAAGATCTGGGCAATTACAGGACCTGTCAGTTTGAGTCCCTTGTCTATTCCAGGAAGGTTGTAGGATATCGTTATTCCTCCAATTGAATCTGGAATGGTCAACACTCCTGGTGCCGCTGCTTGTTCGGATGGCTGCAATGGAGCATCAGATGCTGCAAAGTCTACAGTCTTTTGGTCCAAGAGCTTGATACCTGCTCCACTGCCAATGGATTGATAGTTTAGATGTATGTTGGAATACAAATCGTGGTATTGTACTCGCCATGTATCCATTAGTGGGAAGATAAAGGTCGAGCCAGCTCCTGTGATCGTATATGACTGGCTGGTTTGCGCACTTGCATGCAACATAGTTGCCGGCATTATTAGCACTAGCATGAAAGCTAATGTCAGAAGAATTTTCTTCATATGTGGTATGACAAAATATTTGTTATTTACGTGTGCTCTGTGTAGTTTACATAATTGCTCGTAAGCTATCATATCTATATAGATACGATACTGATATGAAATAAGATCTGAACCAATGCAAAAACAGTTATTGAAAACGTCTCTGGCCTGTCACAATATAGTTTGCTGATTCACCCATGAATGCAGCATGATCGGCAATCCTTTCTAGATATCTGAGTACTAACGCATCAGCAAGAGCACACTTTACATTATTGGAATTTATCAGCATTGGAAGATGTTTGTTGTAGTACTTGTCTACCAAGTCTTCATTGGTTCTGAGTTGCTTTGCCTTTTCCAAGTCTAAAGTTGCAAAGCAATCTACTGCCAGATTTATCATATGTTTTATCTCGCCTGAAAGCGTGTAGATGACCTCGTTTTTGCATTCTGAAAGATCGCCAAACATGTCTCTGACTGTTGCAATATCATATGCATAGCGACCAAAACGGGTAAAACCATAAGAGACCTCTATGCAGGACCTTATCAGTCTAAAATCGCTTGCAACTGGTTGATATCTTAGCATCATGTCAAATGTCAAATCACCCACCTCATCATACAGACCCATTATCTCTTGAGAAATCTTGTGTGCTTCATGACGCACATTTTTTCCTTCAAGGTAAGAGTCTAATGCCATGTTTATGCATTCAAGAGATAACGAACCCATCTTCTCCATCAGAAATGAGAGTTTTTGCAGATGGGGATCTATTAGTCTGGTCAACTAGCCAAACTGCCCCTGGACATACTTGGCCGTGATCTCGTTTCTTGGATTCTCAAAGATTTGTTTTGTCTCCCCAAACTCAACCAAATCTCCCAGATACATAAAGCCGGTATAGTCAGACACTCTCACAGCTTGTTGCATGTTATGGGTTACTATAATTATGGTATATTCTTTTTTCAGTTCGGTTATCATTTCTTCAATCTTCTGAGTAGCGATTGGATCAAGCGCAGATGCAGGCTCATCCATTAAGAGAACTTCGGGTTGTATGGCAAGTGCACGTGCAATGCACAGGCGTTGTTGTTGTCCTCCTGAGAGGCTCATTCCAGGCTTTTTCAAATCGTGCTTTACCTCATCCCAGAGGTATACCATCTCTAAGCATCCTTGTACTATTTGGTCCATGATCTTTTTGTCTCTTACACCGTTTAGCTTCAGTCCTGCAGCTACGTTATCATAAATTGACATTGTGGGAAATGGATTTGGTTTTTGGAAAACCATTCCTATCTTTCTTCTGTGGATAATGGCGTCTTCTCGATTCGAATACAGATCTTGGCCATCCAATAGAACTTTTCCTGTCACTTTGGCATTCTTTGTCAATTCATGCATTCTGTTAAGACAGCGAAGGAATGTAGTTTTTCCACACCCAGATGGTCCTATTAGTGCAGTAACTGCTCTATCTCGAAATTTCATGTTAATGTTCTTTATAGCTTCAATACCATTGTAGCTTGCAACAATGTTTTCTGCAATTAGCTTGTATCGTGGCTCTTCTACAGATTGTTGTGTGAACGGAGTTTTTGTGAGCATTTCCATTTTATCCACCTGCTGTGATTCTAAATCTGCCACCTCCGCGTTTTCGCAAGAACAAGTATCTTACTCCTATGTTAAGTGAAAGTATTATCAATATTAAAATCAATGCTCCTCCCCATCCCTGAGCTGTTGCACTGTCATAAGGAAGATTTGCGAGTCGATAGATCCTAAGTGGTAAAGCATCTATTGGTTGATTAAAACCTGAAAAAAAGTCATCGTTACCAAGGATTGTAAAAATTAGAGGGGCAGTCTCGCCCGCTACTCTTGCTATTGATAACATGATTCCCGTGATCAATCCACTTTTGGCACTTGTTAGCAGAATTCTAAGTATTATTACCGATCTTTTGATTCCAAGCGCGTATCCTGCCTCCCTATATGTCACAGGAACAAGCTTGAGTGATTCTTCAGTTGTTTTTGTTATAATTGGCAACATTATAACTGAGAGTGCAAACATTCCTGCAACAATAGAAAAGTAACCAAGCGTAAGTACGATGACCGCAAATGCAAAAAGTCCTATTACAATGGTGGGAAATTCCGCTAAGACATCGTTGAAAAATCTTATCGTCTGGCCATATCTGTTGTTGCCATACTCTGAAAGGAAGATTCCTCCCAAGACCCCAACTGGTACTCCAATCAGGCTTGACATACCAATTAACATTAAAGTTCCTTGAATCGCAGGGCCAATTCCACCAGGGTCAGCTGATCCTACTGCTCCAGGGGGGGCAGTAAGGAATTCTATGCTCAGTACAGGGACTCCGTTTCTTATAATTTCAAAAAGAATACTTCCTAGAGGAATTATGGCTAGTAGAACACAACCAAATGCAATTCCCTTCACTATCTTATCGGTAGCTAATCTACTTGAGATGTTATTTCTAAAGTGTTTCCTAAATTCGGCTCGTTGCTCTATTGTGATCATGCTAAAATTGCTCCTTGGTGTGTTTTTAGTACTTTAGAAACTAGGAGTTGGGCAACTATGTTTATAGCTATTGCAATAATGAAAAGTATCAATCCACATCCAATTAGTGCTGCCATGTGAAGACTTCCGCTGGCTGCTTCTGGAAATTCATTTGCAATTATACTTGACAATGTCTGACCGGGTGAGAACAAAGACGATGGAAATGCACCTTGTCCGGTGGCGTTTCCAATTAACAGTGTAATAGCCATGGTTTCTCCCACAGCTCTTCCAAGTCCAAGTATTGATGCACCAACAAGACCGGACTTTGAATACGGGACTACGGCCATCTTGAATACTTCCCATTTTGTTGCACCCAGCATGTATGCAGCCTCTCTCTGACTCTGTGGTACTGCAATCATGATTTCTCTTGAGATCGATGCTATCGTTGGAATTATCATAATAGCAAGTACTACACTTGCAGTGAAGATATCAAGTCCAAATGGAGTTCCCGAGAAGAGCCAGATAGTGCCACCAAAAGCATTGTTAAGTGGGGTTTCAACCCAATTCAGAAGGTAATTCCTAAACACGAACAACCCCCATAAACCGTAAATTATACTTGGAACAGCTGCTAGCAGCTCAACTACAAATGAGAGTATCGAACGCAGGAATTTAGGTGCAAGCTCAGACAGGAACATTGCAATGCCTATGCTTATCGGTACTCCAATTAGCATGGCAATTCCTGCAGTCACAAATGTACCTACAATGTATGGTGCTGCGCCATACGATTCACTGCCTTCAACAGCATTCCAATTAGATCCAGTCAAAAACGATATCCCTTCCCGAGCCCATATATCATACGAGTTAGTAACTAGCTGGAATACGATCAGAACTACGATTGCCAGCACATACGTGGCAGCAATGGCAGCTCCAATTTTGAAAACCTTGTCAAATATTGGAGAACCTCCTTTTAGCTTAATAGTTTCTATCAAGTACAGCTTGTGTAGTCTCAGATACGAATATCAGAAGTTCGACCATGATTTCTTAAGTTTCATATTTGAATATAGATCTATATAGTACTATATAGTACTACATAGAACGCGGTCATAACCGCTTTAATTATATCTATTATAAAGAGAAACATTGGCAGAGCTACTAAATGAGAAAGAGGTACGAAAGCTACAGCTTGTAGGCGGATCTACTTACGTGCTATCACTTCCTAAGAAATGGATTGATGAGTTAAATCTCAAAACAGGCGATCCAGTTTCCATTGTAAAAAATGTTAACAAATCTCTTTCAATTTTACCAACAGGAAGTTCTCAGTCACACAAGTTAGCAAAATCAAAAACCATCATAAGTCAAAAAGATGCAGTTGAATCCATTCAACGAAAGGTGATAGCAATGTATCTTGCAGGTTATCAAATAATTGAGATCCAATCCAAAGGAGGAAGGATTCAACTTGAACACAAACAGGCAATAAGAGATCTTGTAAGAAGAAATATGATCGGTACAGAAATTGTAGAATCAACACCAGAGTCTATAACTATTCAAATCTTGACAAGCTTGCCTGAGCTTTCGATAAGTGATGCCCTAAAACGCATGTTTTTGTTAACAACTACAATGCATAGACAAGCCATTGATGCCTTGAAGGAAATGGACACTGAACTTGGAGAAGAGATCACCCATTTGGATGATGAGGTTGATCGCTTTAGCTTGTACATACTACGAAATCTCACCCTTGCTGTAGAGCATGAAAGAATATTGCGCGATATTGGATTGAAAAAGCCTTCTGATTGCATCAGTTATAGAATAGTGGTTAAATCAATAGAGAGGGTTGCAGACCATGCAGTTTCAATAGCAAGCAGGGTAAAGTTCCTCAAATCTACACTAGAACCGGCTATTTTGCAAAAGATTACAAAGCTTAGCGAGGAATCACTCAAAGTCTTTGAAGATTCAATTTCTGCCCTAAACAAAAGAGATTATGTATTAGCAGATGCGGTTACATCAAATGCGCGCAGAATAGCCGAAAAGGAGAAAGAGTTCACAGACAGCCTAGAAGAATCCAAAAAATACAGCAGTGTGATAAAGTTTGTCTTGGAAGACATTCGCAGAACGGCTGAATATTCTAGCGATATTGGGGAAGCAGTGATTAACGAGACAGTACAGGACGTAATCTCTGATAATGGTTCATAGTGGTTAGATGCTCAAGTTACTGTTGGATCAGATGTTAATTCCTATCATGACAATTCAAATTACAGACTTGCCTTAAGATGAAACCATAATGGAAACAGGGCAAATAATCTACCCCAAAAAGAAACTGCTACTTGAAAAATTTAAAAAAATTATCAAGACATTTACTAAAAAATTGGATAATTATATCAAAAACCCAAGCGAGGACAATATTCATGATATCAGAATAGCAATCAGGCGAATGGAGTCAGTTTACAAAATCTTGCCTAAGAAAAATAGAAAAAGTGACGATATGCTGAACTATGTAAAACAAGCTAAAACATTATTCAAGATCAATACGCAAATAAGAGATTTTGACATAATTCGAGCCAAATTAGAGAAGCACCATGCTCAATTTGGCAAGATTATAGATTCCATAAATAATAAACGAAAACATCAGCTAAGTGCTGGGCATGAACTAGCTTTAAAATTAAAAGATGTTTTGCCGCCTAAATTAAAAGAAAAAGATTTCACAGAATCAAAGTTACGTAAAAGATTTCAAAAAATTGTATCAGAATTGGCCACGGATATAGAATATAACATTCCTCTTGTTTTAAATGATGATAAGAAGGTAGAAGAGATTCACGAGTTAAGAAAGGATTTCAAAAAATTGCGCTATTCAATTGAATTGATTTCTGACAAGACAGATTCATTAAAGTCAATTAAGAGTTTGAAAAAAATTCAAGATGAACTGGGTTCAATTCATGATAGTGATATGTTCTTAGATTATCTGAGAGGCGCGGAGGGATCCGGCGAACTCGCAGAAACAATAAGAGACGAAATACGTGAGAGGAGAGAAAAATATCAAAGATTTGTCCAAATTTTCAAGAGCAATAGATTCGATGATCCCAAGAAATTGATTCTATAATTCCAGAACAGAGCTCTGCATGCTCTGATGGTCACGTAATGTGCAAATTACGCGTGTATCAAATGCATTCTCAAATTTATTCAAGGCATTTTTGAGCAACATCTTTGGCAGCAGTTTTGATTGCGTTACATGCAGTTCCATTATTCTATCGGTATAACGTTTCAATTCTATTTTTGATTTTGTCTGTTCCATGACTTGTAACAGTACAATCAATGATGAGATTTTTCTTATTGTGGCCTTATCATGTTGAGATAGAATTGGCTTGTATCTTGCAAATAGCCACTCTGATGTTTTTACATGTCTTGTATGTACTAGAGATAACCCTAAGATCAATTGGTTGGCATGACTAATTGCCATGTCTTCATCCATTATGGAATAGAACAGACTTTGTGGATTGTTAAATGATAATTTTTCTGATATTTTCTTTTCTGCGTATGAGAGAATTTCAAGCTCGCGTTTATTCAATAGCTTTGAGGAGATCAAGCTATCAACAAAGTTCTCGGTATGTTGATATGGCTGAAATGAGATCTTTGATCCTATTGTTTGACGAATTTGCTCTGCTGTGATATTTTTCGAGTGATACGCCTTTGGGTTTTCAAGAAATATAGAGAGTGCACCTTCCCTTAGGCCATGGTTGCTCACACATAGATTGTTAAAGACAAATTTTTCCATCAGCATATCTATGACACAGGAACCGGCCACTATTGTCTCGGCTCTGCTAGAACCAATAACTGAGATCTCCGCTATGTCATCATATTTCATCTTGTAGAGTTGTTTGGTAATAGAGTTGACAAACTTGGAATTCATGATGTAATTGTGCATCTTGTCCAATGGGTATCTTGAGACTTTTTGATCATACCTTGCCAATGCCCTCAAGACACCTCCAACGCCGACAAGTTTTGTATCTTTACCAAGACCCATCTCTTTCTTCTCAGGAAGAAGACTCCAAATGAATCGCTTCATGTTTTTGTAATTTTTTTCACCAAATCCCCCGTTTTCACCATCAAATTGCTGTGTTAATCTCAGTGCACCTAGAGGTAAAGATATCACCTTTCTTATCTTGAATCCCTCAGCATGAACT
>JBAVVB010000291.1:0-10082 GCA_049697075.1 Nitrosotalea sp. | reverse complement strand
TCTGTATTACATACAAATTTGTCAGCATCATGGACTGATCTGTCAATATCATTTACTGATCTGTCAGTAAATTGCTTGTGTTAACATGAAAACAAATCTAATTTGTACAAAATATTTTTGAGAGTTGGTTTTGATAATTTTGTGATATGAGAAAAGACTTTGATCTACAAATAGCCTAACGATTCTGCTAATTTTTTTTACAAAACATACTGACATAAGATAAACAGTGTGGAGTCAACACAGTTATAGTTATTTTTTGTTTATTCATAGCTTCATTTTATTTTTTATAAAATCAATAGATTTTATCGGGGTCGGATCTACTTTGGTCATAATTGCACGATAAATCGATGCATAATCTAGCAAGTATATCAGATTCATTATTTTTGTAAGTATGCTTCCCTCTACAGAATGAATTTCTGTGTAATCAATTTTATTTATTTTGAAATATTCCTTAACTACTTTCCAGAGTTCTTTTGTTTTTATGTAATCATCTCGTCCTTGCATCAATATTGGTCTTACTTTAGAAAGCCTTTCCCATGCAACAATTCCATTATGACATGCTTCTATGATATCTTCGGCAAATACGTGCATCTTTGCATTTTCCTGCAGTGAGTTTTTGAATCTGATTGCGGCAGCTTGCAATCCTAGGGGATAGTAGATTACAGGTGTATCAGATAGCCACGAGGCAAGATTGATTGACGGATTACGATTATTCAAGTTAGAAGATGAGACTTTTTTTTGAGTTTTCTCAAGAGATGTAATAGATTCTATAACATCAGTTTTTTTTATTGGTATAACTGGCCCTAAAACATTCAGAATCGAATACAAATATATCGGAAACGTAGCTCTGGGGGAATTTAATGTCGGAATTTTCCTGTAATTTATTTTGTTTTTTTGGCAGTATTCTTCTATCCTGCCGCCGGAAGAAAATGTGACAATTTTAGAATTAGTTTTTTTTGCTTTATCAAGAATTGTAAGAGTCTCCAATGTGTTTCCAGATACACTAGATGCGACTACAAGAGTAGAAGTATCTGCAGTCTTTGGTAGATGAAATCCCTTTACTACGCATATGTGCATGTTAGTTTTTGATAAAATGGATGATAGTATATCTCCAATTGCACCAGAACCACCCATACCTGCAAAAATGATATGATCAATGCCTTTGAAATCAACTTGATCGTGTTTCATGTTAAAGAATTCTTTTGCAAGTTCAGGCCATCTGTCATAAACTTTGTACATTCCGCTTTTGTCATATTTGTTTATGGTGTCAATATCAAGCAATTATGGTTGTGAAGATACGATTGTAATATAATGATTTATGATATTTGGAAAGTATGTCATTTAAGAAAGGAAACAAAAAACAATCTCATGAATTTATCTTGTTTTTATCTGTGCAACAAGTATACATTTCCATAATTTTATCATACATAAGATCTTGATTAAATGAATCAACAAGTAATTTACTTCCCTCTTTTCCCATCTTCAAAGCCTGATTTGGGTTTTTTATCAATTTGAGAAGGTGTTCTGCCCATGCTGTTTCGTCATATGGATCCAACACGAACCCATTTTTTTCATCTGATATAATATCTGACATTGGTTTGATATTTGAGACCAGTACAGGTTTTCTCTGTGAAAATGCTTCAAGAATCACCAAGCCAAAACCTTCACACAGGCTTGGAAATACTAACGCATTAGAAGTTGCAATTATCTTCATCTTCTCATCAAGTGATGCATATCCTAGAAATTCTACATTAGAACCAAGACCCAACTTGTTTGTCAATTCTTCCAGAGATTTCCTGTGAGGCCCGTCACCAACTATTACAAGTTTTACATTTGGTTGCGTTTTTTTTAAAATTCCTATTGCTTTTATGACAACTTCAAGATTCTTGTAAAAGACCAGCCTTCCCACATGAACAAATTGGAGAGGATTTGTTATTGCGTCAAGAACTAGACTTGCATCTACAGAGTTATGTATTACACGTATTGGTCTTTTTTCGCCAAATTTTAACAGGTCCTCTTTTGTTGCATCGCTTACTGTGTGAACACATTCATGTTTTAGCTTGACCATTAGCTTTTCAAAGAATGGAGCCAGCATGACATTTAGCTTGGACACATTTGCCTGATCTCCCCACTTTTCCCAGTAATTTTTTCCACACAGAGAAAAAATGTCATGCACTGTCATGACATGCGGGATAGAAAAAAGACTGGACAGAATTGACCCTGCCAAGGCAGGTGAAAAGTTGTTCGAGTGTATTATATCGATATTATTTTTCTGGATTACTTTTGAGCTTGCAATTACCGCATTTACAACATAGCGTATGTTATCACTAAAACTCGGTGGCAGTCCTCCTTGATATTGCAGGGTTGGCTTGACAAAAATTATGTTAAAGTTTTTGTCATAGCTCTCACCTTTTATCTCGTTTGTAACTATCCAAACCTTATGGCCATTTTTTACAAGCATTTTTGCAAGCATGCTAAAAACATATTCTCCCCCACCCTTTGTAGTAGAGAAAAACTGGGACAGGAGAAGAATATTCATGACTTTGATTTATTGATGTACCAGATTGATGAATTTGTATGTATTGGATTTGACGGGACAGAATCTATGTTCATTCTGACATTAATTTGAACGCGATTTATCTGTAGGATAAGTTTGACATTGCCTCACTCTTGCATTCCATGTTTCTTGAGAAATCGCACGAACTCTATTACTACCCTGCCTATACCATGACGCTTTCTCACTTTGTTTGATACCTCGATGTATTTTCCTAGTCGCTTGGAAAATCCCTGCTCTGATTCGAAAACCAAACGGATGTCAGTTAGTATCAACTTTTCATCTCCAGCCTTTGGCTCAAAGGGCCTGACCCTTGAGAGGTTTTGATCATAGTATGGATCCCCCTTCAATATCATGTCATGATACCGTTTCACAAAATATCTTATCTCTTCATTGTCTTCAGTATAGGGCCTGCTAGCTGTTCCATGATGGTATAACTGAGCATGCGGGGTATAGATTATAGAATATCCTTTTTCCCGCAATCTCAAACATAGATCAACATCATTGAATGAATAGGCAAGTTTTTCGTCAAATCCCCCGATTTTATCAAAGAGACTCTTTTTTATCATCATGCAAGCCCCTGTTACTGCACTGCATTCTCGGATAGTTTGTACAAACCCCTTGTAGCCCTTGTCATCCCTTGGTAGGCCCTCAAATGCATGTGATGTCACACCGCCTACGCCAATCAATACACCTGCATGTTGTATGGTATCGTTTAGATAAAACAACAGAGCACCGACAGCACCAACTGTAGGTTTCTCTGAATGCTCAAGCAAGTTTTCCATCCAGTCTTGTGAAATTACTTCTGTGTCATCGTTTAGAAAGATAACATGTTCTCCTCTTGCGTTTGCTACAGCAAAGTTATTGATCTTGGCAAAGTTAAATGATTTATCGTACAAAAGTATCCTGTGTTTCAAACTTTCAAGATATTTTTTTGTCTCTTCTTTCCTACTGTTATCTATTACAAGTATCTCATAATTTTTGTATGAAGATTTGGTCTCGATGTTTTCAATGCATGCTTTTAGTAGTTTGAGATTTCCCTTGGTTGGTATAATTATGCTAATTAGCAGTTTACCAGAGTCTTGAGAGGCCATTTTGAAGACCCATGTCCTTTCTTTTTACAAGTCTTTATATCGTTTCTTTTGTAGGACCAGATCACATCATAATTGGTTTCTAAACAGAAAAGAATACTTTAACAAGAACCAATACAGATGTCGTTGGGTGAAACAATATTGCCAGTGAGACGTATGTTTCCAGTAACATCCAGAGCCTGTTGAGGACTTGATGTACCTATGCCAATACTCCCAGCAGTATACAAATTACCATTTGGGTCAAACTCTACTTTTGGAAGATAAGTTTCGCCATTATATGACTGGCTTCCTCCAAGTCCAATTGAACTTGGATTATCAGAGTAAAATGAGAGTCTGTAATTACCTAGACCTTGCATCCATCTAGCACCTGATATGTCACCCTGAAATGATATTGCTGGAACTTGACTTCGTGTTATTATCCCGCCATTTACGTCAAGTGATGCTTGTGGTGAGGTTGTACCAATACCAACATTGCCAGAGCTTGCCACTGATATAGCTGTACCTGACGAAGATGGAATATTGTAAGGATATGTAGTAATAGTAACGGTATCTGCCAAAACTGTCGTTATTGTGATACTACCTAAGATAATTATCAAAATCAGATATGATGAGCTTAATTTTTTCATCATTTCTAGAACTCGTTTGAAAAGTATAAACTTTTGTTCATTGCAATATTATTTTTAATTTCGTTACCTTGTCATGTTCTTTTCAACTTTCAGACAAGAAATATCAAAAATTGTCTTTGTCAGATTGCCAATGGTCAGAGTAGTTGTTTGACAGTTTTCTGTTTGTTTGTATACTGCAACAGCAGCATCAGTCAATCCATTTTTGTAGCCGTCCTGATATGCATTTGCAAGTTCCTGTTCTCTTGATTCTGTTATCTTTTCATAAATAACATACTGTGCCAGTACAAACAAGGCTATTGAGAGTGCAATTATGGTTATTTTTTGCTTGTTCATATCTAATCCATACCTACAAAGTTGTCCCATTTGTCTTGTTTGATTTTATTTAGCATCTTTTCTAGGTTGTCAACTCTCTTACCTCTAGAGCCAAAACCGCCAAACCCCATGCCATCAAGTGGTTCTTCAGACTCGTGCTCATGCTTTGTTTTGACTAAATCCTCCCACCACTCTTTTCCTATGATAGGGCCTACCATCTCAGGGGATGCCACAAGCTTGTACTGTGTGCCATATCCATGCCTTCCCTTGGAACTAGTCTGAGACACAACAAGGCCAGTTTGATACTATCAAAAGTATCCTGTCATGGTTTGGAATTGACCGGAATCAAAAATGGAAAAAACTCGGAAATTAACAGAAGCTCAGCTAAAAACGTAAGATCAGTCTTTTATGCAAATTTTGCATGAAGAAGAATTGGCGGGATAGGCAAGTAAGGTATGCCAAGAGTTTGAAAAACTCCATGTCCGACAAGACTCGTGGGTTCAAATCCCACTCCCGCCGTTGGATATGGTATGGATTTTACTTTTAATATAGTTTTAGACTCGGATTCATGAAGAACAAGTCACTGAAAACTGCATGCCTCGTATGCAGCGAGGTTTGATTTCTGCCATGAGATCTAGGTTCAGCCTTTGAGTTACCTTACCTTTGCATAGAATTGTGGCGTAATTTCTATCATTTGAGCACAACAATCCCAAACAACCTATGAATACAGAAAACTGAAAACCGATATTTCTTTAAATCTTGATATATTACATTATGTACATGATACACATGCAGGATAGCTCAGGAGTCATCCAGAAAAAAGTAATCTCTCTTGGTCTTCCAGAGAAAGAATCGCTAGAAGACGCAGAAAGAGCAATGATAGAATTTTCTAAAGAGTAATTAAACAGTTTACAAAACTAATCTCTTAGTGCATTTCGCATATAATATCAAAGCTAGAGACATTATCATTGCAAAACCAAATTATCAATCTGAAAGAGACAACAAGCTCGTCCATTACTTGTAATATCAAAACAAATTCTAACTAAAAGTGGAGCATGGTTCATTTGCGTTGGAATAAGCTCAACAGAGGAATCTAGCCCCTTTCTAATTCCCATTGATCCAGTAAATGACATTGAGGGTGTAAGATTAGATAGGCCTTCACAAGTCATGTGCCATATGATAGATACAATACCTGAGAGCGCAATCCAAAACAAAGCTTGTACAGTCACCAAAGATTTTTACAAATTAGTGTCCTCTAAGATGCTGGCAAGCGTTATTAGATTTCTAGATTATTTTCTTTTTTTGGCATGGTTTAATCAGGCATCTACTGGTGTGACAATGCCCACACCTTTTGGTTCTAATGTTGGCTTTCTAAATATTTTGGATTGAGATCTAATTAGTTGATTGCCCCGCCGGCTTTTATCAGTACACCACCACCAGAATCAAAAGTGGAAAAAACCCAGAAATTAACAGAAGCTCAGAAGTGTAAGATCATTCTTGTGCAAATTTTGCACCTACCCGTCATACTCTAATATCAAGAATCTTCATGACGTCCTGTAGCCGTTGCGGATTTAGAGCGTACTGCATTCCGTATGAAGTAGGATGCTGCAGGACAAGATTTTCCTTTACAAGTTTCTTGAGACCCTTTTCAATATTGCCTCTCTCATGTGATGGACATCCTGTCCTCAAATCCTCTAACGAAATGTGCCTTGCACCAACAACCCTGTTTCTATACATCTTTTCCAAGATGAAAAACAAGATGCGCTCGTGCTTCATGCCCTTGCATGCACATGGCAGATATTTAACAATTATTTACTAAATTACATATATATGGTAAATTTAATATAGTAATTTATGGCAATATATCACATGATACGTACAGCGTCAAATGCCAAAGCAATGCCGGATGGGCCGCTTGAAAGCATGTTTCCCGTGGCAAGCTCAAAGATACTGGATTTTCTTTCAACGCACAAACTGTGGGACTATTCTGTATCTGACATTGCCAAATACTCTGGAGTGTCATTTAAAACTGCCCTGACGGAGATCAGAAAGCTAGCAAGCCAGGATGTTGTAGAGCAGACAAGAACTGTTGGCAATGCCATAATGTACAAGTTCAACATGGAATCAAAGCAAGCATATCATATTGACAAGCTCATAAATGAAATTGCCACAAGGAGAATCAATGAAACCATCAAGTCCGTACATAAGAAAGCCTCGAGGATCACTACAAAGAATGGCAGAGGCTGAAATTCAATCCCATCTGGACAAGGCAGAAAATATTAGGTCAGAGCACACGAATTTGTATGAGGCGCTAGCAAAAGATAATAAAAAATTAATCAAATAACTCTTCTTATAAGATATTGACTGTGACAAAACGGGTATTCAAACCATATCTAGAATTCATGGAAGCAATCAAAAATATGAGAGCCTAGTTGATTGCCCCGCCGGCTTTTATCAGTACACCGCCGCCTGATTTTACAAGTAGATGATAACTGTCAAAGTCGATATCAAGCTGCATACCGTCAGGTATCGTAAGTACGGCACCTGTATCCACAATAACATTTGCAGGTGCAGTAACAGTACTGCCTATAGTACAACTGGAAGGTATAGTCCAGTCCCCAGATGACGGTGGAGCACAAGGGATGGATTCTACTGCCAAGTCCATCTGGACACGCGGAAACGTTCCTCTGGAGCTTGTTATTGATTTTCCAGTTGTCTCAAGTGCAGACAAGATTGTAGAGACAGATGCAGAAGGGTCTTTCTGTTTTAGAATAGCAAACGCGCCAGAGACTACAGGCGTTGCAAAGGACGTTCCGCTTCCAGTACCTGTACTGCCACCTGGTACAGATGATACCACCAACTCCCCTGGTGCCAAAAGATCAAGAAAAGAGGCGCTGTCTGTAAACGAAGATACATCGTCAGAGTCATTGGTAGAGCCAACACTTATCGCACTTGACACGCATCCTGGCGCCTCCAAGGCGTTTACATATCCATCATTTCCTGATGCAACAACAGGTGCAATACCTACCAACTGTAACGTATCAAACTCTGATTCGTAATCGGGGTTATCATCGTCGCATGATACAGTACTGGTATAGGCCGAGCCCCCAAGGCTCAGGTTTACTGCCGCAATGGAGTAGCTGTTCCGCAGGCCATACACATAATCAAGACCGCTCAGTATGTCGCTGTCAGATGCTACAATGCATGGAGTCAGAGAGGCAGAGCCACAGTCTGCAACAGTATCGTCTTCATGGAACACCTGCACCGCAATGATATCGGCACCCTTTGCAAAGCCAGGAAGATATGTGGCACTGTTCCCTGCTGCGATACCAGCCACAAATGTACCATGATAACAATCGGCAAGGGAACTGGGGCATGGCACTGCAGAGCCAGTACCTGTCTGGCTTGTTTGCGTGTTCGGACAAAGAGATGTATCAGTTGAATGAAATGGAGTAGAGTAACACGCCTCTGACACAACTTTACCAGTCAAAAAAGGGTGCGTCTTGTCAACACCGGTATCAAGTATTGCAATTGTCTGCCCAGACCCGTTATACCCAAGGTTCCATGCGTTCTCAGTACCGGTAAGCGGAATGGTGGTAGTATCTGACGGATGCGATAATCTGTCTTCGTATATGCCAGATACCAATAGCGACGAGTTTAAGCTCTGCAGTGATGCCGCATCAAGCCTCATTGCCATATATGGGATGCTCTTGAATTTTTTTATGTGATCTATATTAAAAGATGATAAATTGTTTATCAATAAATTCTGGGTCTGGTTGATTGATTGCCGCTGTCCTGATATGCTCAAAATATTTCGCATCTTGCCTTCTACAAGAAAGGGAAGGTTGAGTTTTATGATAACTGCGACTTTACCCTGTGTGTGTGCCTTGGCCATTAGTTCTCCTAACGCTGACCTAAAGTTTTGTTGCGTAGAGTTTTGAACAGTATTGGTATTTTGTGCAAAGATTTGCAAAGGCACCACCATACAGGCAAGCAATATTGCACAGATTATCGCACCCAAAAGCAATCTATGCATCACAGGTAATTTTTGCAGCTTGTATTTAGGGTCACTGTAAGGCTTGCTGTAAAACTCCTTTCCACGATGCCACAATAATGTTACACCGCGCCATCTTATTCTATTCTAGATTAAATCCTGTCAAGGAATTCTTCTGCTGTGATCTTCGCTTGATCCAATATGGATCTCAAAGTTGAAGGTTTTATTGGATCATGCCTTGGAACAGGAACGATGTTTCCCGAAGAATTTTTTAAAATCATGTGACTACCGCGCTGCCTATCTAAAACATAGCCAAATGCTGTTAAAACTTTTAGAACTTGACGCCAGTCATGATTTCTTAAACTCATGTTGGGATTGTTACTATTATCTTTTCATCTGGAGGACAATCTTTTTCAATTGATTCTAAGACAAGCTGAATCACTTCCTTCATGTTTACCATTAACTCCTCTAGGGTTTCACCCTCACTTATTGCCGCAGGAAGCTCAAGACATCTCCCAGAATATCCTCCAGTCGGATCTTTTGTAGTTCGAATGGTGAATTTTCGTTCTTCTACCATGACATAATTTATCTTGTTTACTATATAAAATTAGGTTATCTGTTTGCGTCACAAGCCAAATGTACTTGACTGTCTCCTAAATCACATTAGGCTCTGTTACATTGTCGGGTGATAATGACATTTGCAGTAGTAACTAGCCAGATAACAAAGAAAACTAGTTGATTGCCCCGCCGGCTTTGATCAGTACACCACTAGATCTATCAAGATATTTATCTACGACTAATTGCTCACGTGTAGTGTAACGCAGACATGATTTGGAGCACAGCTATACCAGATTTGACCAAAAAAAGCATATTCAGATTATTAATTCTAGTAGCCTCTCTTCTTTTCATAGCAATTATTCCATCATTTAACGCAGCATACGCCACGCCATCACTCTCACTCTCCCCGCCGTCAGACCCTGCGGGAACTGCAGTCACAGTATCAGGTTCTGGATTTGCACCAAGCTCGACAGTTACAATAAAGTATGATAACAGTACAGTTACAACAAGTCCTTTTACAATTACAACAGACTCTACAGGAAACATTCCAGCAGGTGTAACGTTTGTCATTCCAGCATCTACCGAAGGCGCAAATACAGTGCAGGCAACAGACAGTGCAGCAAATGCAGTCACTGCATCAATCACTGTCAGCAGTAGCCCTGAGGGCGTAGCATACGACTCGGGTAAGGGGGAGGTGTTTGTGGCAAACAAATTATCCAATACAGTCTCTGTGATCTCTGACAGTAGCAATACTACAGTAGCTACAGTAAGTGTAGGCACCAATCCTCTTGGCGTAGCATATGACCCTGCCAAGGGGGAGGTGTTTGTGGCAAATACCGGTTCCAACTCTGTTTCCATAATATCTGATACCAGCAATACGGTAGTTGCAACAGTAACAGTTGGATTCCACCCTGCGGGTTTAGCATACGACTCGGGTAAGGGGGAGG
>JBAVVB010000290.1:0-11026 GCA_049697075.1 Nitrosotalea sp. | reverse complement strand
GATCTCTGCTCCCATGTTAGTTATTGTTGCCTTTCCTGTACAGCTTATTGTTCTAGCACCAGGCCCAAAATATTCCACAATGGCGTTTGTTCCGCCTGAAACTGTAAGCTTTGATGCAACGTATAGTATGATGTCTTTAGGTGCAGTCCAGCCATTTAGTTCGCCTTTTAGATTAATGCCAATTCTTTTTGGATACAAAAGTTCCCAAGGAAAGCCAGCCATAACTTCTGCTGCATCTAGACCTCCAACTCCCACTGCCACCATCCCAAGCCCTCCTGCGTTTGGAGTATGAGAGTCAGTCCCTATCATCAATCCTCCCGGAAATGCGTAATTTTCTAAAACTACTTGATGTATTATTCCTGCACCCGGCCTCCAAAATCCTAAACCAAATTTTCGTGAGGCAGATTCGAGAAACTTGTAGACTTCGCTATTTTCATCAAGAGCCAGCCTAGTGTCTTCTTCGCTTCCTACTCTTGCTTGTATGAGATGATCACAATGTACCGTGCTTGGGAGTGCAACCCGTTTCAGTCCAGATTGCATGAATTGCAATATTACCATCTGACCCGTAACGTCCTGCAACGCCACTCTATCGGGTTTGAGAAAGACATAGGACTTGCCAGACTCAAAGTCCTTGGCAGTGTCAATATCTTCCAAGTGGCCTGCAAGAATCTTTTCTGCCAAGGTTAATGGTCGATTTATTACTTTACGATATTTTGAAATATTTTCCTCTAGTTTTTTGTAGACGCCAGAAACAAGATCAGGAGTTGTCCCTATATCCATGATAAACATATTGATAATAATCTGAATTTAATATAAATGGTCCCTAGGACAGGTTAGATTAGAAAATACTAGATCTAGTTTTTCTTTTGCACTAGATTAACAAAGTACTTGTGTATTGATATGTCTGCGGTAAGTTCGGGATGAAATGAGGTACCAATGATGTTTCCTTGTTTTACTGCAACTATTTTTTCATTGAATTTTGACAGTATTTCTACATCCTTACCTGCATCTATGACTGATGGCGCCCGTATGAAGACACCATGAAATTTTGGTACGCCGATTTTTTCAAGCGTAATATCTGCCTCAAACGAGTCCTTCTGCCTTCCAAAAGCATTTCGTTCCATCTTGATATCAAGATAGTCTAGCAAGGGCTGTTCCATCTCTCCTACAACTCTATCCTTTGCTTTCTTTGACAAGAGGATCATTCCGGCACATGTACCTAAGACTGGCATGCCAGAGGCGATCTTTTCTTTTATCTTTTTCAAAGAGCCATTAACTAGCGAAAGTGTTCCAATTACAGTGCTTTCTCCGCCAGGAATGATGAGTCCATCAAGATCAGAGATTTGTTCTGGACTTTTTACTTCGGTTACAACTCCTTCAACCCCAAGTTCATCCATTGCCATTCTTGTAGCAGACAAGTTCTCTGCAACATCTCCCTGAACAGCAAGTATTCCTATGTTTACACCGGTCATGCGGTACTGCCTCTTTCCTGCATTCTAAGTTCTAGATTCTTGGTATCAAGCCCCAACATGGATTGTCGTTCGTCTACCATCTTTTGGGCTTCCTTTACTTTGTCAGAGTCTTCCCAGAATGTTGTGGCAAGAACAACAGCTTGTGCACGCTCTTTTGCATCATCAGACTTGAATATTCCAGAGCCGACAAATACTCCGTCACACCCCAGAGTCATCAAGTATGCAGCATCTGCAGGAGTTGATATGCCTCCTGCTGCAAAATTTACTACCGGAAGTCTGCCAAGGCTTGCAGTCTCTTCTACAAGTGAGTATGAGACTTTGAGCTCCCTTGCAATGCTGATTAGATCTTGTTCATCTCCAGCATCGTAGATTGATTTTATGCGTCTTAGTTCGGTATTTACATTTTTTATATGAATTACAGCTTCTGCAACATTTCCAGTTCCAGGTTCGCCTTTTGTTCTTATCATTGCCGCTCCTTCCTCAATTCTTCTTAGTGCTTCACCCAAGTTTCTTGCGCCGTTAACAAAAGGTGTTGTAAAATCCCATTTCCAGATGTGATGAAATTCATCTGTCGGTGTGAGTACTTCGGATTCGTCAATCATATCAACGTCTGTTTCTCCCAAAACCCTTGCTTCATAGACATGTCCTATCCTGCATTTTGCCATCACTGGAATTGTTACAGAATCCATTATCTCTTCAATAACTCTAATACTAGCTGTTCTGGCTACGCCTCCAGCTTTTCTTACATCAGCTGGAAGTTTATCCAATACCATTACTGCCACAGCTCCTGCATCCTCTGCTATCTGAGCCTGTTCTGCTGTTGTAACATCCATAACAACACCATTTTTTAGCATGTGAGCAAAACCACGCTTCAGAATTGAGGTGCCCCTACGCGTTTCAAATGATCCTATCTTCTCTCGAACTATTCCTTTTGCATTACCAAAATCGCCTGAAAGTGGAATCACATAGTTTGATCGCCTCGAGATCTATTTATTTTATGGTTCTAGCAAGTACATGGATGACGCCTTCGGATCCAACTTTGATGCATCAGCTTGAAGGATTGTAGGTATTCCCGCACTTACTGTTTTGAGTACCTATTGTGTTATTTCACCGATGATACCATCAAGACTGGATTGTACCTGATTTATAATCGGCGGAACGAACTCTTGGCTGGCGTTTTGGTCTGCCCACTGAAGATTGACAGTCTTGCCATCAAGAGTGACTTGAATGCTGTATTTTTCATAATCTGAAATGTCGGGCTTGGCTTGGTAGACGTTATTTGGAATATCCACAAACCCAGTTTCCTTAATGAGTGCCTTCAGTTTTGTCAATTCATCTTGAGACAATTGATATTTTACGTCAGGCTCTGAATAGCCATTTTTTGTAAGGCTGTACACAGTAGAGCCGTCATTTTGTATTGTCAGAACTTCTGCAGTATCTGCCCCAATGCTTTGTGTTAGCCCAAACGACACCTTTTCCAGATGTTCTTTGGTATACTGGAGAGTCATTACATCTTCAGAGTTTACTGCAGAGCTTTGAATCTCTGGCCTTGTCAATTGAGGAACAACTATGAAGATTGCTGCAAGTATGGGAATAGCCCCTAGGATGAGTATTATTGGTTTGACCATGACTTTTCAACTAATTTTTTTGGAGTTATGCAAATGAAAGAAAATTGTATCAATTTGGTAGAGTTCACGCTTTTTCCCCAGTTGATTAGGTTTTCATGTCTGCAATAAATCTTCAGAAACTAAGTAAATTAAAATTCAAGTGCATTTATTGACCAAACGTGGGGTCGTAGCCTAGCCAGGCATGGCGACAGGAAGATCACATGATCACCGCTAAGGGCTCCAGTGGTTCAACTAGCTTCACTGACGAAAGGATGATGTACAGTTTGGAGCTGTAGTGACCCGTGTGTCGCCGGTTCAACTCCGGTCGGCCCCACCATTTTTTTAGATCTGTCATTTTGGAGAACAGTTATAAGGAAAAACCAGCTATCTAAAACTGATCAAGTTGGGGATGATTTGTGGCATTTTTCATAATAATAGAGGATGTAAAAATTGAGTCGTGGTAATTTTCCTACGTTTGGGACTTCTAAAACTGGAACATATGTTTCCACCCTGAAAAATTACAACCTACCTCCTTTCATTCTTGAAAAAGTCGCAATAGATTGCAAATCTGAGCTGGTCAGAAAAGGAAGGATTGAGGAACGCCTGCAAAGCATGAACGACGCAGCTCTTGAGATTCTTCATAGAGTTTTTGTTGATTGTGAGGAAAACTCTGACGGCACTTATGCTAACTATCGCTTTTTTGCATATATTTCCAGCATGTTTCACAAGTGTGAAATTCTTCTAAATGAAAAGATTCCTGGCCAGTCTGGCAAGGTTCACAAGATTCCAATTGCAGTAAAAAATAATGGCATGTACATTGCTGTTGGTTTTAACAAGTCAAGTGGCGGTCCAATATCAAAGAGAGAAGCAGTCAAGTTCTATGAGCTTGTCGATGACATTAAGAAAGGAGAACATGGAAACCAACTCTCAGAAGGGGTGTATGGTTCTTCAGTTGGCTTTGATGGCGAAGCACTTGTTACCTTGGAAAATTTGAGCAAGGCTCGCAAGAAGGACCCACAAAATAAAATAGATTTTAAAACAGCAAGCTTTGGAAATAGAATCTATTCTGTTACAAAGTGCTAGTGCTTCTTTTTAGCAGAACAGAATTTTGTATGAACTTGTTTTTCTACAGTTAGCGTTGTTTCATTTTCATGAAACATTTTCTGTCCACAATCAGGGCAAATGAATTCTGGCATGAAAAAACTCTGAAATACTTACTTATAGTCTTTTAGAAGATTTCAAAATCCAAAGTATATGCATTGCGAGATAAATAGTAGAAAAGATACGCAATGTATTTCAGTCATGAATAGGACTTGCTAAAATAATGGCAATGGAAGATGTCAAGACCACATGTAAGGCATTTGGCTGGTTCTACTACAAGAGAGGAAGATGTTTCGGTGTTACAAAAAACCATTACCTTCCGCCTGGAAGATGGCAGACATTATGTGGCAATCACATGGTGGAACCATCAGATATCTCGCACGTTCGTTTTACTGATATGAACCATCTTTTCAGACATAAACTTTGTAAAAGCTGTTCAAGTTTACTACATACCAAATCTTTGTTTGAAACCTAGTCAGCATTTAATGGCCGTATTTTAGTCTCAATGACTTTTACTGCTTGAGACTTGAGGTATCAAGGGTTGCAAAAAGAGGATCCTTCTCAGTATTTTTGTAGTTGGCATCATAGTGCTCAAAGGGTAATGATGCAAAAAGATGCTTGTCCCATATCTCGTGTACGAGTTCTTTATAGTTCTTGTATTTAGCTTTTCTGAGAAATTCGTGAGAGAGCTCATGGGAAACCTTTGTGCAGTTTTTCTCCATTAGAAAATTAAGATCATCTTTTTGGGGGCTCTTTTGCCACAACACCATCCCAAAGTTTTCTGCAAAATAACCCTCACATGTACAGTCTGTCCACATGGGCCTAAAATATGTCAGATAAAAGTGAAAAATGTGTTCGCCTCTGTTTATATGGTCTTCCATAATCACAGGCGTGTCAAGTATCCTGAATCGTTCCCCAGATCTTACTATCATCTCGTCTGATTGGACATCGACTTTCTGTGAAAATGTCTTTTCAATCCATGTCTTGTAAAAGTTGGCCATTTTTTCCACATATTGAAATTCCCACTTTCTTTGTTCAAGTTCTTCTTCCTTTACAAGAAATATGAAGTGTAGTAACACATTTGCTCAAGATATTACACAATTAAAAGGTCTTTTGCAGATACCGGTTAGTGTGACATTTCAGAAATTTTTGTCAGCGGGATCTCAAGTGATCCATTGTTAATTTACTAGTGTCTTGTTGCATAAAAAATAAAAACTGAAGATAACGCTCTTGAAAATATAGGATGGATGGATAGAAAGTAAGGAACTAACTTTGACCTTCGATTCCCATCAAAGTTAGAGTAGAACGAATCTTCTCTATTTTACGGATCTTCCATGTGATTATCTCCCTGAGGGCTTCTACCGTTGGAGATTCAATTTTGGCCAAAATATCGTAGGCTCCAAACGTACCATGAACTTCTTTTACTCCGGCGATTGCTTTCAGCTGTGAAATGATTGCTTCTTCTGAACCTAATTCACAATTTATTAGCACATATGCAGTTGCCATAGTATATCTATACAGGGCAAATATATCAATAGATCTGTTGTTTTCGATCTTGACAATAATTGTCAAGTAGCATCATAATCAAGAATAAGACCCGTTTTGCGTTCAAAAATGGCAAAAATTATTGTGATTACCAACGTTTTTCAAAAATTAAATGAATGTTCCCCGGTTCTGACTCACAGAAAATCATTGGTAAATTTAGCCTATACCCTCATCTTGTTTTCATACCGGGGTGCCCTGTCGCACGGCTGGGTGGACCAAAAATCATATTTTATCATCACAGTCCGTCTGCGTGCATTTGGGGCGTAATGAATTACCTACTAGTCAAATATTAATCCAGTGAGCTTTATTTCAAAGCCAGTCACGGGTATTCTAAGCTTAAAGTTATCAAGTACCTCAGACGCTATCTTCCCAACAATTCCAACCTTTTTATCATTAACAAGAATGTCTGCGGTGCTTCCTTGAACAAATAACGGATCGCTTGAAATTTTTGTGGTAGGCGTGACATCAAATCCTGATTTCAAAAATGATTGCAGGATTGATTTTATCTCAGTATAGCTAACATCGTTGTGTGCACTTGCACATGCCAGATGAATCTCTTCACCGACTGGATCGTCTCTGTAAAATGCAGTTCCTATCTCAAAAATTTTCTGAGGATATGTCTCGTGTATGTTTCTTGACAGTACGTCAACCAGTCCTGGAAGTAACGCGTTGCGCAATATTTGATGTTCCTGACTCTTAGAGTCAGATACTGACATCATGCCAGAGGAGTCTCTTTTTGCCAGATCATACAGAGTATGTTTTCCTGTCAATCCAAAGTTCATCACTTCAGAATATCCAAGACCTATCATGGTGGACCTGGCTGCTTCTAGTGATACCGTGACTTTGTTTTTTTGACCAGCAGATTTGGCTTGCGGTATTGTAGGCTCTAGATTTTGAATTCCATATCCCAGTGCCACTTCTTCTACAAGATCAATTGGTCCAAAAATATCAGTCCTGTATCTTGGGACCAAACAGAGAATTTGCTTGCCCTTTACTGTAGCATCAAGCCTACTTTTTCGAAGTGATTTTACCATGGCAGAGGTTGGCACATCAAGTCCGAGTGTATTTTTCACAAGTACTGGATCAAGTAACATCTTTCTAGATGTCAACAGCGGAGTGGAATTTCGTGGTCCCAATATACGAACAGAGGACAATTTGAATCCAGCACTCTGCATGGCATACGATACCACAGCAAGTGCGTCTTCGGCGGCATTTTTGTCAGTGGCGGTTACTTCAATCAAGAGACTTTTGCTTGCTGTAGTAACTTCGGTCAGCTTTGAATTGATTATTGGTGGAAATGATATTGTGTTTTGTGCAGAATCCACAATGACAGGTACTTTCTTGTTTTCTTCGAGCAAGTGCTTGTATGCCAAGCCAGTCTCTGTCTTGTCAAGTATTTCAGATACAGTCATGCTATCTTGTGAGTTTAGCGGAATGAATCGGTGAGTTCTTTCCACAGTTTTGTATACTATCGGGAATTTTATTTTGCTCAAGTCATGTATTCCAATAGAGACTTTCTTTCTTTTTCTGCCAATACCGTTATGCAGGTCCTCTTGCATTGTGATTATCTGCCTTATTGTTTCATCATCCATCTTTCCATTTAGCGCCTCTATTGCAACAATGTAAGGCCTGACTTTTCCAACTGAAGCATCTGCCTTTATCGTATGAGTTCCTTTTTTGATTCTAAGTTGCGGTACACCAAGATTTATCCCAAGAAGGCCTTGCAAGCTTGTGACTATACCATAATCTGTAGAAAAATCTGGCCTGTTGGGACTGTATTCAACATTGATGTGGTCTGATGTCTCTTCTTCAATATCAAGACCCAGAAACGGCAACGTGGAAATGATTTTTTCTTTTGAGACCTTGCTTCCTAGCAGTTTTGTTATCCTGTTAAAGTATAATGTAACTACTGGCATTTTGGTACGCTCCTCAACCATCCCAATTTGTTGTTATAGAGTTCACGAACATCATCAAGACCATACCTTAGCATTGCTATTCTTTCAATTCCTCCTCCCCATGCAAGAACTGGATTTTTTATGCCAAGTGGTTTTGTAACTTCTGGTCTGAATATCCCCATGCCAAATAATTCCACCCATTTGCCAAGCCTTTCATTGTATATCATGGACTGGAGAGAGGGCTCGGTATACGGGAAAAATGTTGGCCAGAACTTGGCTTTTTTGATTCCCATCTTGCGATAAAATTCCATCTGCAGGCCCATCAAGTCCCGTAGCGTTACATTTTTTCCAACAACTACTCCTTCCACCTGGTTGAATTCCACGAGATGCTTGTAGCTGACCTTTTCGTTGCGAAACACTCTGCCTATTGAGAATAATCTTGCATCATCATATTCGTGGTCTGCCAGTTCCTTTATGGTAACACATGTAGTGTGGGTTCTCAGGACCATTCTTTTTGCAGCATCCAAGCGCCAGTCATAGTGCCATCCGTTCTTGTGAGCTGCATCGACCTGCTTGATTTGTTTTGGTGTTGCAACAGATTTTGCACTTATATCTTTGAGGTAAAATGTGTCTTGCATCTCCCTTGCAGGATGGTCCTGCGGAATAAACAACGCATCAAAATTCCAAAAACTGGACTGTGCGCTGTTGCCAACTAATTCGGTAAATCCCAAGCTGACAAATATTTCCCGAACCTCATCGATTACGTCTGCCAATGGATGGCTTCTTGCTGCAAATACTACAGGAGCAGGTGCCTCCACGTCAATTGCGCGGCTTACAGATTCGTCTGTTACCTGGCTTGCATTCTTGGCAGCCTCTATTCCCTTTTCTGTTACGCTCACTGTAGTATATTTTGTAGAAGTAAAGTTGAGAAACTCTGGTCTTTTTTTGAGCAAGTCAAGTGCATCCTTGTCTTCTATCTCATCTAATGATATTGTAGTAGGACTTTTTAATGCAATTAATTTTATTATTCTTTCTTCTGAGGTAGTATCATGATACCCCCGAAGCAAGATTCTGTTTTCGTGTATTTCTATCCAGCCATTTTTCTTTGCGTTTGCAATGGCTGGGCTAAATTCATTTTTTAGCTGATCTTTTGCTTCATTGATTTCACATGAGGAAGCAGGTAATAATTTGAGATAATTGACAAGTTGTCTTTCTGGCAATCCCTTCTGCAATGATTCGCTTCCTCTTTTTCCTAGTGCAACAAAACTTTTTTCAGATTCCGTGACTTGGACCAAGTCTTTGAACTTGAGCCACTCTATGCCACGTCTTACTTGGTCTATTGATAATTGGGATTTTTCAGATAGTTCTTCTGGTGTCAAGTTTTGCTTTTCAAGCAATGACTTTAGGATCTTTTGTTCTATTGGATGCAGAACTTGAGACATTATGACAAACACCCAAAAAGACTTTTTAAACCTTAACCTAACTAAACCATGAATGTCGTCTGAGGATTTCACAGTAACCCCTTGGAGCGTAGAAGGCGATATTGATTATGACAAACTAATACAGAAATTTGGTACTGAAAAAATTTCAGACGAGCTGCAGGCACGCGTAAAAAAGATAACAGGTGAGGTTCATCCGATGCTAAATCTTGGATATTTTTTCAGCCACAGAGATTTTGATGAAATTTTAACAGAATATGAAAAAGGCAACAAGTTCTATTTGTATACAGGTAGGGGTCCCTCAGGTTCAATTCACATGGGACATCTGTTGCCATGGATATTTACCAAATATTTACAAGAAAAATTTGATGTAAATCTGATTTTTCAAATTACTGATGATGAAAAATTTTTGTACAATGATGAAAAGTCCTTCCAAGACGTATCAAAGTACACAACAGAGAACATCTATGATATCATCGCAGTGGGGTTTGATCCAAAGAAGACAAAGATTCTAGTTGATACAAAAGATATCAAGAGAATTTACCCACTAGCGCTTGAGATAGCAAAACGCATAACATTTTCAACCGTAAAGGCAGTCTTTGGATTTCAAAATTCTACAAACATTGGCATGATAGGATTTCCTCCAATCCAGGCGGCTCCATGCTTTCTTCCATCAGTCATAGAAGGTAAGCCGACACCTGTTCTCATACCAGCTGCAATAGACCAGGATCCATACTGGCGTGTCACACGCGATATAGCAGAAAAGATGGGATATCCCAAGCCTGCACAGATTCACTCTAAATTTCTGCCAGGACTTGGAATGCAGGGAAAGATGTCATCTTCTATTCCAGAGACTGCAATATTTACAACCGATACAGAAGAGGCAATAGACAAAAAGATCTCAAGTGCATTTACCGGAGGCCAGCCCACTGTAGACATGCAACGAAAGCTTGGAGCAAACTTTAGCATATGTTCTGTATTTTGGTACCTGCGATACTTTTTTGATACCGAGAAAGAATCAGACGAGCGGGCAAGAAAATGCAGGGCAGGCGAGCTTCTTTGTGGTGAGTGCAAGTGCAATCTCAAAGATGCCACAAAACCATTCATTGCAGATTTCAAAAAGAAGAGAGAAAAGGCAAAGGATCAGGTGGACAAGTTCTTGTTTGATTAGATTTAGAAATGAAAAAGAAAATAACTTGTGAAGACGAATATGAAGCACAAAAGCTTGCAAGCCTAATCTACATTAAAGATAACAGTGAGACATTCATAGCTGGGATACTTGAGATTATAGAAAATGAACTTGTGATATCACTAAAGGATAAATCAGCTCATAGTATACTTTTCAAGGATAGACTGGAGGCAGAGTCTTTTGCCGATTTTATCCAGTCAGTGATAGAGCAGGTCAACAGACTTGTGGACACCAAAGTTACTCAAAATATCATAGAGATAACAAAAGAATAATCTATACCAGTGATTTGTCCATTTCTTGCGATACAATTTCCTGTACTTTTAGAAAGTACAGCTTGGTCGTATATGGCATATCATCCAGATTATTTGTTATTGCAATCATAAGATATCGTACTGCACGCTTTGAGATATCCAAGTTGAACTTGAGATACAAGATTGGGTCTTGCTTGACATTTATCTTGTCTACAAGCCACGGAGGTGCCATCTCTTTTGCTTCCTCAATTATCTTCTTGTACCAAAATGCAATGTTTTGAGGATCAAGACCGTCTTTTAGGCCAGTGATATCAGAAGACATCTTACTGAGCATGTTATTGGTTATTTCCTTCAATGATATACAGAGGTATTTTTGGGGTTTTAGAACAATTACTCAAATATAGAGAAGCTGCTTGTCAACGGCCAAGAATATTGCCATCAGGGTCTATCTCAGAGATCTTTATTCGCGAGGTCGATATGCGGTTACCATCTTTTGCAAGTACCATTGGTACCACTATCACATCCAC
>JBAVVB010000289.1:0-2141 GCA_049697075.1 Nitrosotalea sp. | reverse complement strand
TAAAAACAAGAAGTGTCATAGATAATGACAGTGTCGAGATGAAGGTGCCTTTAAAGGCTGAAAAAATAAACAGGACTGCAATTAATGAGCCTGCCATTGTCAAAAGAAGTTTGACAACTTTGGTCGTAAATTCTTCTGAGTGCACTTTTGGTTTTGCCATCTGAACTAATTGTACAGTTTTTCCAAAATATGTTCTCAGACCAGTTGAAACTACAACACAGCTTGATTCTCCTTTTTTGATAACTGATCCTGAATACAGCAAACTGCCAATATTCTCTGTAACAGGCAAAGACTCTCCAGTCAATGCAGATTTGTCAACTTCCACATCACCTTGAATAATCTTGACATCGGCTGGAACAAAATCGCCTGATCTTATCCTGATAATGTCTCCAGGGACCAGATCCCTTGCAGGTATAATCTGCCACTTGCTCTGGCGTAGTACTCTGGCACTTACCTGTAATCTCTTTCTGAGAGATTCTACAGCCGCATTTGCCTTTTCTTCTTGAACAAATCCCAAAACTGCATTAAAAACAAGAAGTGTGAATATTATGTATAGATTAAGGAGTTTTCCAAGATACCAGCTAAGTAAAATGATCAATTCAAGCATCCATGCGGTAATACCCCAAAATTTTTTGAAGAATCTAGCCAATGAGTTTTGGTGTATTGTCTCAATTTCGTTATGTCCGTATATTGAAATTCGTTTCTCTGCTTCTTGCAAGGATAGACCGGAAGAGAAAGTAGTGCCTAATTGTTTAATCGTGTCTTCAACTGATAGCTGTTCGAACTGTTCTGTTGTCGGTTCGTCGTTTTTACTATTCATTTCTTGTGACTGTGTAGTTTTTTGATTTCATATGAAAAATACGCTTTATAACAAGATTCAAACTTGGTCAAAAAGAATAAAACATTTTTCTGATTCCCAACAAACATCTAGACAACTGCTGACGTCATAATTTCTTGAAAATAAAAAAAATTAGATTCATAGTTTTAGAGTTCTAGTTTTTGCAGCCAACACGACAATACCTATTACAGATATCGCAAGAATTATTGGAGCAATCGATCCAAACTCGGGAACTGTATTTGGAGACTTGAGTGCTGCTGTAGTTGGCGTTGGGTTTGATGATGATGTGACAGTAGCTTGAGTGGAGTTTGAGTATCCAGTAATTGAAAGTGCAGAGTTTGGTGATGATGAGGAAGCTGTGACTTGAGTGGAGTTTGACGATAAGAATATGATTCTGGCCTGATCTCCTCCATATTGGTATTGTGCAAAAACAGGTGGAGATGTCATGACAATAACAACTAGAATCAAAACTACAAACAGTAACTGTATCGGTTTTGATTTTGTGATACAACCCATTATACGCTACTAGTACTATTCAAATTATTAAGATGTACTTACATTTGTGTAAGTTTTATGGACTAATCTGTCACTAGAAATTACAATCTTATGTTCTGCAATACTAGCGGGCTTAAGAAAAAGTAATGAGGTGGAACTTGGATAACCGCAAGCCAGCAATCCTTTGAGTGGACGGAAGCAAGTTGGGTTTAAAGGTATGAGTCGATACTTGACAGAACCGTGTATAAATTACTGATCCAGTCAACATCAAGTCTGCTAAAAAGCAAGTATAGTAAAGGAAACAGGTTACATCTAAGATCCGTTTTGGGTGCACTAAAACAGGCAGCCCCGCTCTTTTTATCAGATTCTTCAGATATGGAACAACAACAAATTAGCTTTAGAAACATAGAACCAGAAGACCAGATTCCCCTAATACTTGAAGAGTTTATTGGCGACTTTGAGCGTTCTCTTGCGGTCAACTCTAGTGCAAAAAACTACTCTCTATTTTCTATAACATCTCTGAAGATAATCAAAACATTCGATGAGGGAAATAAGAGAGGTCTTGTTGCAATGCGCGTGATAAACAGATTAGAAAAAATGTTTCTAAAATATCCGTTCAAACACGGCAAGCAGGCAACATTGGACCCACTTGGAACAGTCTTTGCCACAATAGAGATGATACTAGAATCAGAGAAAAATCTTGGTATTGCGTACAAGTTTGATAAAACAATACTTGATCAGTTTGCACAAATTATGCAGAGATACTATTTGAAATTCGACGATCCTATAGGAGAAATACTTGATGATA
>JBAVVB010000288.1:0-2267 GCA_049697075.1 Nitrosotalea sp. | reverse complement strand
TTCTACTATCGTAGACATGGACTTTGCAATTTTGGCAGAATCTTCGTCCGGTGTACGTGTAGGTGCATGGGAAAATCAGACATGGGGAAGCATAAAACCAATTTATGATATAGGCAATGGAGCTTATTCACATGATATTACAAAAGTAGGTAGTGAGCCAAAAATAGTCTGTGCTAGTATGGTTGTATATGATGAGACCTCTTCAAAATATCTGTCACTGATATCTGTTGAAGCATGGGACAAGCTGCAATCTGTAAAAGAGAAATGGATTAAAAGAATGGGAAAAGAACCAAGAGATGAAGACCCTGTATTTCTTACAAGATTCAAAGATGGAAGGGGATTTACAAAATCAGGAATAAGAAACAAGATTAATGGACTTATTGTCAAGTCAGGAGTCCAAAAACCACTTACCGAGGGTCAAAGAAGTCACGAAGTCCCTATGACTCATGGCATGAGAAAACGCTGGAACAAGATAATGAGCGAGCAAAAAATCAATGGCGAATCTCAGGCAAACCTCATTAGAAAAGAAAGACTTTTTGGGCATAAAATGGGCGTCACAAAACTTGATTCGTCATACTTCTACAGTGAAATAGAGGAATCGGTTCCACAGTATCTTCAAGCAATGCCTGAGCTTATGATTTCAGAGGAGTATAGAGCAAGAAGAGATTTGCAAATTGTCCAAAAAGATAACCTGAAATTGCAACAAACAATTCAAGAAAAAGACAAAGCACTAGAAATGGTTGAAGAATTAAAAGCAAAAATGGAAAGATTCGAGAGGTACAAAAGAATCAAACTGAGGCAGCAATGAATTTGTCCCAATAAATGAGACTTTTCTTTATCTCTTCTTCACTCGCTTCTCTATGAATAGTTTTCATTTCTTCTGGTTTGTAGTTAGATTGTATTCTCTCTTTGTATCTACTACCCAATATTGGTTTCAAAATATACTTGTTGCCAAGCTTGGGGTGGTGGATTATTTCGTCTACCGACATTTTTTTGAGCAGATCTAATACAAATCTGATCTCTTTTTTTTCTGATTCGTGATTATTAGACTGAGATGAATCTTTTTTTATTTCGGCAAATTTTCTTTTTAGTGCTTTTATAATAGCAGCTTTGGGTATTTTTTCAGAATTACTATAAACTGAACTTCCCATCTCTGCCAACCACCTATATGTCAAATCTTTTTGTGAAGAAATTTTTCTCATATTTTCCAGAAAATCTCTTTTTTTATTGTAAGATTTGAATTTGTAGGGTTTTTCCTTTATTTCAAGAAGGGAGTCAACTGATCGTCTTCTAAACGATGCATGACGTTCATTTTTCCAAAAATATTGGTCACGTCTGATCTCTGCTTCAATATAATTCTCTAATTTTATTAGATCTTCTACTGTTGGATATAACAAAAACTCGAAAATTTTGTCTATTACAATATCAGTGTTCCTTAGTGTTAAAGGTAATTTATTTTTCTTTGCCCAATTATGTTCATAATTTAAAATTTTTAATCGCAAAGGGAAAAAAGTAGAGTATAATGAAGATAACCTTGAGAATTTTTTGGATATCTGTAGACGCATTTTCATGTGATCATATATCTCATATTCTATATCACTCATAACACATTCAAAAAATTTTAAACTGCCTTGACCGTTCAACACGTATCTTTCTCTCCCACTTTTTGTGTGAAACATCATAATTTTTTTCTCAGAAATCAGTTTTCTGATTAGTTGATACGTAAGCTTACTTTTTGTTATTTTTCCTTTTGTAAACAGACTATCCGTGTAACAACTTGGATTATCTCTAACAAAATTAATAATTTCAGACTCTCTACGATTCAGAATGGCGTCTTTGTATCTTTGTTTCATACCTTGTGTACTTTAAGAAATTCATCATAAGTCTGTTTTTACAACAATTATAAATCATTACGAACAAAAGCTCGATTTTTTTAGGACTAGGAAATACTATCCCACTCATACTATAGTATGGTATGATTAAGAATACCAAGATCGGAATCTCACTTCCGAAAGAATTACTGGGGGAAATAGACACCCTCAGAAAGATCTCTAATCGCTCAAAATTTATTTCAGAGTTGATTAGGGCACAAATTCAGATACTCAAAGGGGGTACAATCCCTTGAGTACTGTTTTGCAATGTAGCCATTCTCCTAGAAGCCATAGGATGCAGTGCAGATGTAATACAACAGGTGACTATTCCCTTGAGCTGTGTGAGGCTTGCTACGAAACAGAAAGTAAAGAATTTGTTGTTAAAGAGGAGATAAT
>JBAVVB010000287.1:0-13077 GCA_049697075.1 Nitrosotalea sp. | reverse complement strand
ATATAGAACCAGTCACTATAACCAATAACGCTCCGAGTGTGTTCCAAATAGGCAAGACAACAGTACTGTGGACTGCAAAGGACACATCAGGCAACATATCCAATGCAACTCAAACGGTAAATGTAGTAGATACCACTGCACCAAAAATAATTCCTCCGCATACAGTCATAGTTAATGCTACAAGTCCTACCAGTAACCAAGTAAACATTGGTAATGCTACAGCTACTGATAACACTGAAGTAGTTTCTATTACAAATGATGCTCCCACAGTATTTCCATTTGGTAACACAACAGTAACTTGGATTGCAAAAGATGTGGCAGGCAATATTGCAACTGCAACTCAGCTAGTTGAGATAGTTGATCATTCTCAGCCACAGCTAACAATTCCATCAAATATTACAATAAACGCTACTTCCTTTGCAACTCCAGTTTCAATAGGACAGGCTACAGCAACCGGTATCATTGATACTTCACCCACGATAACAAACAACTCTACCGGTCTATTTCGCATTGGACAGACAATAGTACAATGGAATGCTGTTGACAAGTTTGGAAATACAAAATCTCTAGATCAGACGGTCGATGTTCTAGCATGTGGCAAACCTGAATCTCTCTATAACGTGATTATGGGAACTAACAGTAGCGATACCTTGACAGGTTCACCAGTATCTAACTTGATACTAGGACTTGATGGAAATGATACGATTCACGCAGGTCCAGCAGGAGATTGTATAATTGCAGGAAACGGTAATAACATAATAGTTGGCGGTGGTGGAAATGACATGATTATTGCAGGTAATGGAAATAATATCATCAGAGGAAGCACCGGTAATGAATTGATCTATGTAGGAACTGGAAGCAACGTAATCCAAGGTGGTACTGGTCATAATACATGCTATCTAGGCAACCCAAGTGCAGATACAGTGGCTAACTGCCAGGCTCAAAAATAATAAAATCTCTATTGTTTTTTATTGAATAATTTTCATATAGATTATAATGACAACCTGTCTTTTTGAAGATAGATGTCAAACTCAAAGAGACTGTTTTTGAGATCAAAGAAAGTAATTCCTTCTGGAATCAATAGTCCAGTTAGATATTATGATCCTTATCCATTCTTTGTCAAAAAGGCTCAAGGAAGCTCACTTTGGGATGTTGACGGAAACCATTACCTTGATTTTTGCAATGGATATGGCGCGCTATTGTTAGGTCATAGACGAAAGGAAATTATTTCTAGCGTTTTGTCTCAGCTGAAAAAGGGAACTCTTTACTGTGCACCAACAGAACTTGAAGTGGAATTATCTGAGCTTATATCAAAAAACTTTCCTTCAATGCAAAAAGTTCGACTAGTAAATACAGGAAGCGAGGCAACCATGACTGCTATAAGACTGGCAAGGGGTTTTACAAAAAAGAAAAAGATCATCAAGTTTGAGGGATGCTATCATGGCGCACATGACTATGTTTTGGTAAAGGCAGGGTCTGGAGCAGCCCATATGGGAATATCTGTTTCTGATGGAGGTCTTGAAGAAGTTTCCAAGAATACGCTAGTTGTTCAGTATAATAATTCTCAGGAACTTGCTTCTGTTTTAGAAAAAGAAAAAGATGTTGCGGCCGTAATAGTAGAGCCAGTTCTTGCAAATATGGGACTTGTGCTGCCAGAAAAAAATTTTCTAAATGATATAAGAAAAATTACATCAGAAAATGGTAGTCTTTTGATATTTGACGAAGTTGTGACAGGATTTAGAATGTCTCCTGGAGGAGCTCAGAAATCATATTCTATAAAACCGGATATCACTACTCTTGGCAAAGCGTTAGGAAACGGCTTTGTTATTGCAGCAGTTGGTGGAAAAAGTGAGATTATGGATCTCCTTTCTCCTGAAGGAAAGGTCTATCAAGCAAGCACATATGCTGGCAATCCAGTATCAGTATCTGCTGCCCTTGCCTCTGTAAAAACAATGAATAAGAACAAAGCCCGACTTTATCCTAAACTTGAGCGAGCCTGCAAGGGTTTGGTATCGGCTTTGGGAGATCTTGCATCTGATATGAATATACCGCACCAAATTAATTCCATCAGTTCCATGTTTCAGATCTTTTTTACAGACAAACAAGTGGTTGACTATTCCACTGCAAAGGCATCTGATGCTATGAAATTTAAAAAATTATTCAATGTACTACTAAAAAATGAAATCTTTGTAGCACCATCTCAATTTGAAACTATTTTCCTTTCATATGCTCATACCGATGAAGATATGCAAAAGGCAATTATTGCATACGAAAAAGCGTTAAAGACGGTGAAAGAATGAGATATCTTGTAGGTGCCAGAGGAAGTCAACTATCTCTAGCTCAAACTAACTGGGTGATTTCAGAATTAAAAAAGAATGCCCCACAAACAGAATTTGAGATAGTTCCAATAAAAACAAAAGGAGACACAGATGCAAGACCGCTTTTTACTATAAACCAAAAAGGAATATTTGAAAAAGAGATCGACAGAGCTGTTGCTGAAAAAAAAGTGGATTTTGCAGTACATAGTTTAAAGGATGTTCCAGCAGAACTGCCAGAAGAACTCGTACTTGCCTGCATTCCAAAGAGAGAGCCACCAAATGACATATTCATATCAAAAGATAACATGACATTGAATGCCATAAAAAAAGGAGCAGTCATTGGTACAAGCAGCTTGAGAAGAGCAGTACAAATATCAAGACAGCGACCCGATTTGATAGTAAAACCAATCCGGGGTAACATAGAAACAAGAATAAAAAAAATAGACGAGGGTAAATTTGACGGTATAGTTTTAGCTCAAGCTGGTATACAACGATTAGGACTTGATGTGAAATTTGAGATACTTCCTGTAGAAATTTTTGTACCTTCTCCAGGTCAGGGTGCTCTGGCAATAGTGGCAAGAAAAGATAACGCCCCATTACTTGATATGCTGAAAAAAATTGAGGATCAAGCCTCAAGAATTGCAGTTGAAGCTGAACGTTCGTTATCCATGTTTGTAGACTCGGGATGTAGGTTCCCAGTGGGGGCTCTTGCTGATAAGGATGGAGACAAACTGACTCTTAGTGTTACGGTTTATTCTGTAGACGGCAGCAAATTTATCACAGTTAAAAGAGATTCTGAACCGACACAGGCCAAAGAGCTTGGAAGGCAAATTGCCTCAGAACTTTCAGCAAAAGGAATAGAAGAGCTGGCAAAGAACTGGAGAGAAAAGGTCGAGGAATGGAATCAAAAATGAAAGGTAAAGTCTTCATTGTAGGAGCAGGTCCGGGCGATCCTAAGCTGATTACCCTTAAGGCTGTTGAAGCAATCAAGTCGTCTGATGTAGTCCTATTTGATAGGTTGGTAAGCAAGAAAATAATCGATATGATTCCAAAAAGAACTGAAAGAGTGTATGTTGGAAGAGACGTGGGTGATGATTACAAACACCAAGATGCAACAAATGAATTGATGGTAAAATATGCTAAAACCAAAAAAAATGTTGTCAGACTAAAGGGAGGGGATCCATTTATTTTTGGAAGGGGAGGAGAAGAAGCAGAATTTCTCAGGGAACATAAAGTCAAATATGAAATTATTCCAGGAATAACTTCTGGAATAGGTTCTGCAGAATACTCTGGAATACCTCTAACCCACAGAGACTATGCATCTTCTGTTGTGTTTGTTACAGGTCATGAGGATGCAAAAAAGACCCAGGGAGCCGTAAACTGGAAAAAACTAGCCAAATCTGTTGACACTATAGTGATAATGATGGGGCTTTCAAGACTTGAGATAATTTCAAAGAACCTGATCAGTGGAGGCCTTGACAAGAATACCCCTGTTGCAGTAATTCAGGATGGTACTACTGATAAACACAAAATGATCAAGGGAAATCTGGCAAATATTGCAAGGAAGGTCAGTGAATCAAAAATAAGACCTCCATCTATAATCATAATAGGCAAAGTTGTCTCTCTTTCAGAGAAGATAGGGTGGAGAAAGTGATGCAGGGAAAAGTCATAGCAATCACGCGCTCTAAGGAGGACTCGGAGGAGTTTGTCAGCCTAATTACGGGTGAGAAGGCACGCGCAATATCGCTTCCAACCATAGAGCTTGTCAGCAAAGGAGAGGGAATGGTAGATGAATTTTTAGATGCAGTAAAGAAAGAAGATCCTGACTTTTCTGTATTTATGAGTTCAAAGGCGGTAAAACTATTGTTTGATACTGCTAGAAAGATCTCAAAATATGAAAAGCTACAGCTAGGGGTGGCAAACACCACAGTAATTGCAGTTGGTCCAAAAACAAAGACAGCGCTTGAAGCAGAAGGAATCAGAGTGGCACATGTTCCTGAAAGGTTCTCATCGGTAGGTGTTGGCGAAGTTTTCACACGCCTTAACGCAGAAGGAAAAAAAGTAATTGTACCAAGAAGCGGAGCATCTACGGAATTCCTAGCTCAACTTCTTGAGAAGATAGGGCTCAGAGTAAAGGAGGTTTACTTGTATGACGTCAAATCTCACAGCGATCTGACTCAATGGATAGAATTCAAGCAATTATTTTCAAATAACAAGGTAGATGGTATTATCTTTACAAGTGCGTCATCTGTCAGGGCATTCTTTGAGATTATGCTTGGCGATACCGATGAAAACACATTGAGGACAAACCTGGAAAAAACAACTGTTGTGGCAATAGGCCCGTTTACCGCAGATGAATTAAAAAAATCTGGAGTAAACCCCATAACTGCAGATGTTCATACCGTTCCAGGTGCAGTAGAGGCGATAAAGAACTGTCTCTGTTAACTCATCTTCTGGCATGTCGATCTTTCACTAGAAAAAATTTAGATTTTTTTAAACGTTATTCTAAGATCTTGGAATGAGATCGTTAGCTAGGCCTAAGATGATTTGCGATGTTAGTCTACAAATATTGTATCGGTTTACATGCATTTAGCTTAGCCTACTCCGCTGTACATGTGTGAAGAGGGGTGTAACTTTTTTATAATATAACGGAGTTATGTAAAACATGACAACAGAGAACCTCAATATGGATTATACAAAATATGATTTCAAAGACTCTACTGAGATGTATGTTTACACAAGTAAAAAGGGGTTATCAAGAGAAGTAGTTGAAGAGATTAGCAAACTAAAGAATGAGCCACAATGGATGCTAGACTTTAGACTCCGCTCATATGACATCTTTATGAAAAAATCCATGCCAAATTGGGGCGCAGATCTCAAAACTATCGATTTTAACAATATCTACTATTATGCCAAGGCTTCTGAAAAGACAGAAAAAGACTGGGACAGCGTTCCGGCAGAAGTAAAGGCAACATTTGATAAGCTTGGAATTCCAGAGGCCGAAAAGAAGTTTTTGGCTGGAGTTGGGGCTCAATACGAATCTGAGGTTGTTTATCACAGTCTAAGAGACGACCTTGCACAGAAAGGCGTTCTCTTCCTTGACACTGACACTGCTCTAAAAGAACATCCAGAAATTTTCAAGAAATATTTCGGTAAGATAATTCCGCCAGAAGATAATAAATTTGCGGCACTTAATAGTGCTGTCTGGAGCGGTGGATCGTTCATCTATGTTCCAAAGGGCGTAAAGGTAGATCTGCCATTACAAGCATACTTTAGAATCAACAAGGAAAATATCGGTCAGTTTGAAAGAACACTGATAATTGCTGACGAAGGCGCCGAGGTTCATTATATAGAAGGCTGTACAGCTCCTGTATACTCATCAGAATCACTGCACTCTGCAGTTGTTGAATTGATTGCAATGAAAGGTGCCAAATTAAGATACACCACGATTCAAAACTGGAGTAATGATGTTTACAACTTGGTTACAAAGAGAGCATATGCATACGAAGGCGCTAGAGTTGAATGGATTGACGGTAACATTGGAAGCAGGGTCACCATGAAATATCCTGGAATTTATCTTCTTGGACAAAGAGCACATGGGGAGACATTATCAATTGCATTTGCAGGCAAGAACCAACACCAAGACACTGGTGCAAAAATGGTCCATCTTGCTCCATATACTACATCTAGAACTACATCTAAATCAGTAAGCAAGAGCAATGGCAGAACTACATACAGAGGACTCTTGCATGTTGCCAAGGGAGCAACAAACGTCAAAGCTTCAGTAAGATGTGACGCTCTTTTACTTGATGATACATCCAAGACTGACACTTATCCTTACATGGAAATTAACCAAGAAGATGCGACAATTACTCATGAAGCAACTGTTGGTAAGATAGGCGACGAGCAAATATTCTATCTGATGACAAGAGGTTTCACAGAAGAAGAAGCACTCACTCTCATTGTAAACGGATTCATCGAGCCATTCACTAAAGAGCTACCTATGGAATATGCGGTTGAGCTCAATAGGCTAATCAAACTTGAAATGGATGGCTCAGTCGGTTAGTCCGACTTGCCAATAGCACTCTGAGCAGATATGTCATCTTTTGTCCTGTCCAAGCTTGACGCAAATCATCTAGATGAAATCTCTGAGGCCAATAACGAGCCAGCTTGGCTAAAAGATTATAGGAAAAATTCGTTTTCAATTTACGAGAAACTCCCGCCTGAGGTTTCTCCACTTTATAACAAATACACAGATGCCAATAAAATGGATGCGTCACAAGTAACCTTCTCTTTAAGCTCGGACACTACACTACCTGATTTTGTAAATGACAGACTAGCTGAGATTTCAGACAATCCAAACATAATTCAGATAGGGACAAACATCTCAAAGATAAGCATACCTTCAGAATTAAAATCAAAGGGTCTAGTTGTCTGCTCAATTCAAGATGCCATAAGAGAACATGAAGATAAGATAAGAAAAACATTTGAAAAAATTGATGCCAACAGAGACAAATATGTTGCACTCAACAACGCATTTTTCAATTCTGGAATTTTTATCTATGTTCCACGAAACCTAGTTTTAGAAAAACAGATCCACATAATATCTTCTCTTGCTCTTGACCAGTCCTCTGCCATATCTAGGAATATTGTCATGGGTGATGAAAACAGCAAGGCATCCATAGTCCAAGAGATTTATGCGCCAAAATCTACCAAGCAACAGGCATATCTTGAGGTTCTTGATGTTACTGTTAACCCAAATAGTCAGCTTGAACTTGTGACACTGCAAGCAATGGATCAAAATGCAGTAAACTTTTCATCTAGGACTGCAAGAATTGCCCAAGATGCCAAAATGAGCTGGTACCTTGGATTGTTTGGCTCATATCTTTCAAGATACAAGGTTGATAACTATCTCAATGGAACAGGCGCAAATGCACATGATACCGAAGTAGTGTTTGGAAACAATAATCAATCATTTGATCTGGCTTCTAATTTGATACATAATGCCCCTTCTACTATTGGTAGAGTCTTGGAAAAATCTGTTCTCAAAGATACTTCGAAGTCTCTCTTTAAGGGAATGATTAGAATTGAAAAAGATGCGCACCATTCAGAATCATATCTTGCAGGCCACTCAATCTTATTAGATAAGGGCGCAAAATCAGATTCCATTCCTGGCCTTGAAATACTAACAAATGATGTAAAGGCGACGCATTCGGCCTCTGTTGCTCAGATGGATGAAGAACAGCTATTCTATCTTGCAACTAGATGTTTGAACAAATCAGGGGCACAGAAGATCATAGTGGAAGGATTTCTTGAACCTCTGTCAAGAAAGATGTCATACCAGATTCGTGCTTGGATAAGCTATCTTATTGAATCAAAATGGCTTGGCAGGGACCTTACAATCAAAACAGATGAACAACTCAAAGCAATACTCGAAGTAGAAGAGACAAGATACCGCGAGACCGATATCTTCGAGAGCCATTACAAGTACAGGTGAGTATGTTGTCAGAATGGATCAAAGCCTGTGGCACAAGTGATTTGAAAAGAGGAGACATGCTAGATTTTGATTACAAGGAAAAAAAAATTCTCTTAGCAAATCTTAACGGAAAGGTTTACGCAACAGATAGAATCTGTACTCATGCAGATGCTGACCTTGCAACGGGAATTTTGACCGAAGAGGGAGTTACATGTCCTCTACATCTCTCAACATTTAATCTTGCTACAGGTGTTCCTCAAAACCTTCCAGCTGAGACGCCGCTTAAAATCTACAATGTTAAAATAGAACAAAATGAGATCTACGTTGAGGTAGAATAATTTGCAAGCAAGTATGATACACGTTGAAAATATTAGAAAAGATTTCCCTATTCTCAAACGTAAAGTTCACAAAGACAAGGCCTTGATCTACTTTGATAACGCAGCAACCACACAAAAACCAATCCAAGTAATTGACGCTATAAGCAATTATTATCTAAATTACAACTCAAACATTCACAGAGCAGTTCATGAATTGGCAGAAGAGGCAACAATAGCATATGAGAGCACTAGGGATAAGATTGTAAAATTCATCAATGCAAAGAGCCGTGAAGAGATAATTTTTGTTAGAGGGACAACAGAGGCAATAAATCTAGTTGCTTATGCTTGGGGACGACAAAATGTTAACAAAGATGACATTATAGTTACTACAGAATATGAGCATCACAGCAATATTGTTCCATGGCAATTATTGACAAAAGAAAAAGGTGCAAAATTAGAGTACATCGGAGTTGATGATAACGGTGAACTCTTGCTTGATCAACTTGACAAATATTTGGAAACTGGCAGAGTAAAACTTGTTGCATTCAGTCAGATGTCAAATGTTCTTGGTACCATAACTGACTCTGAAGAAATTATCAGGCGTTGTAAGAAAAAAGGAGTTAGAGTACTAGTAGATGCAGCCCAATCTGTTCCCCATCTCAAAGTAGATCTGCAAAAACTAGATTGTGACTTTTTTGCATTCTCTGCCCATAAGATGTTAGGACCAACCGGTGTTGGTGTACTATGGGCAAGAAAAGAATTGCTTGAAGGCATGGTTCCATTTAATGGTGGAGGAGACATGATCCGCGAAGTCCACAAGTATGAAACATCATGGAACGATCTACCTTACAAGTTTGAGGCAGGAACTCCAAATATTGCAGATGTGATAGGATTTGCTGCTGCTATTGATTACCTTGAAAGAATAGGGATGGATAAGGTACGAGAGCATGAGATGGAGTTAACAAAGTATGCACTTGACAAGATTTCTCAGATAAAAGGAATAAAGCTATACGGACCAATGGATGTTGCAAAACGTGGCGGTGTAATATCCTTTAATCTTGGAGATATTCATCCGCATGATCTTGCAACAATAATTGATGAAGATGGAGTTGCCATTCGCTCAGGGCATCATTGTGCACAGGTACTAATGGAAAGACTGGATGTTTCTGCAACTTCTCGCGCAAGCTTTTATATTTATAATACAAAGGATGAAGTAGATGTTTTCATCAAGTCGCTCTATAGGGCAAAGGAGTTGTTTAGACTTTGAGTAGTGCAGACATTTATCGAGAGATCATACTAGATTATTACAGGAATCCAAGAAATTATGGCAAACTGACAAATCCTGATATTGCACAAAGAGACAGCAATCCGCTTTGTGGTGATGAACTTGAGATGCACCTTAACATAAAGGAAAGTAAAGTAGTAGATGTCAAGTTCACAGGAAAAGGATGCGCGATAAGCCAAGCCAGTGCCTCAATGCTCACTGAACTTATTATGGGAAAAAACTTTGAAGAGGTAAAGAAGCTCTCTAAAGAAGACATACTGGATAACCTTGGTCTGCATGACCTAGGACCTGCCAGAATAAAGTGTGCGCTGTTATCGCTTAAGGTTCTAAAATCTGGCCTGTATTCTTATCTTTTAGAGAAACTAAAGGATACCGAGTCTGCAGATAAGGTAAAAGAAGAAGCCTCGGGTCTGTATTGACTTGACAACTCAAACAGTGACAATACCTATTCAGATAAGAAAAATAATTTTTGAAAAGTTCAACGATCCTAATCTTAGGTTTACAAATGACGAGATTTTTGAGTTTTTACAGGGCAACGGACTTGACAGCTCCCTTACGATAGATGATATGGAGACATACTTTAAACAACTACATGATGATGGACTGATAAGACCTATTGCCCAGAACTTTACCACCCAGTGGTTTAAGATCTTCGATGTAATTGAGAAACATAACTGCAAGTCTTGTAACCAAGAATTTTACTTGGGTAATCTGGAACCACAGATATGTCCAAACTCCCAGTGCAAGGCAACTATTTAGCTCTGCATCTTGCAGCTGCATCTTCTAATGCTTGAATCATTGGGAGCTTTGCACCAGTCAAATACAATACCAGCGCGCCTCCAGCAGTACTAATGTGGTTGATCTTCTCTGTCAGGCCATATCTTTTCAGGGCAGCTGTTAGGTGACCTCCGCTTACTATGGTTGTGGCAAAAGAATCAGCTACTCCCTTGAGAAGAGCCTCTGTTCCAAACTTGAAATTCTCGTTTTCAAAAAATCCGGCAGGACCACTCATGAATACGGTGCCTGCACCTTGTATTGACTTTAGATAATACTCAACCGTCTTTGGACCTAGGTCAAATATGTTGTCACCCTTGATAAGCTCACGAACATCTATCTCTACTCTCTTTCCGTTTCTTTCTACCGCAATGTCTACTGGAACAGAAAAGACATCGGGATATTCTCCTATGAGAGAATGGGCCTTTTGCACAACCTCTTCTTCTCTTTTTATTCCTAGTGGAAACTTGATTCTTCCCTGTGCTCTTAGAAACACATTTGCTATTACACCAGTAAGCAGTACTTGATCAGCTCGTCCATTTTGAATCAATTCCTTTATTGCTTCAAGCCTGTCAATTACCTTTGATCCTCCAAGAACTAGAACATGAGGCCCTTTTGTAATGGTCATTATTTCATCAAGCTTTCTTACCTCGCGTTCTACTAGTCTTCCAGCACATGCAGGAAGAACATGTGCAAATCCTATGATTGATGGATGAGAGCGATGTGAACTTGGAAAAGAATCCAGAACACACAGATCAAACAATTTGGAGAGTCGACTTACCATGATAGTCTGTGATGCATCAGGAGACAAGAACTCGTAATTCTCTTCAGCACAAAGCCTCAAGTTATCAAGCAAGATAATGTCGCCGTCTTTCATATTTTTAATTTCATTTTGAGCTGCAGATCCAATTACATCCTCAACATATTTTATTTTGCGGCCCAGAATCTGTTCTAAAACTTTGGCATGATTTTCCATCCCAGTGTAATCTTTGTTACCTACTCTTCCTTGGTGTGATGCAATCACAACCTTTGCCCACTCCAAATCTTTGAGGGATTCGGTAGACTCTTTGATCCTACTTGTCTCAATTATCTTCATGTTGGCAGGATCTATTGGACAATTCATGTCTACACGCAAAAAGACAGTCTTACCTTTAGTATCAAAATCATCAAGAGTGAGGATTCTCACGGCGATCCTTTCTTAGGGCGGGTTAAAATCTTTTAGAAATTTGCTAGTGACGCACTAACACTTTTCTAGAACAATTTTCCCGTTTGGCAGTACCACAACGAACTTATATCCTCGATCAAGGAATTCCTGAACCTCGTCTGGAAGAACTACTCTCTGGCTTGGTTTTTGCAGTTTTTTAGAAACTCTTGCAGCCTTGCCAGTTCGCCGTCTCCCATGGATCTCACTTTCGCCTCGATCCCTTCCCTAGTCTTAGATCGCTCGTCTGCAGCAAAGACAACCGTCTTGGGCATGACTTTTCTGTAATCATCGACCCGCTCGTTCCCAAACCGATAGGCACATTCAAAGATTAAAACGCGATGCGACAGTATATTTCAATAATCACATAGACCATCCTTGTTAATTTCTATTAATGAATGTGGATTATTACAGATGAGCAGTACTGGGTCCTACCAGATTCATATCTTTCTAATCTTTAGTTAGCTTGATTTCGATCCATTCGTAAAAAAAGTAGATATAACAGCCGGAAAATAGAAGTTATTTCGATGAATCCCTCCGAACAAATCGACTTCAGTTTTAGTTAGGGGATCTCTTGCTGACAGTCGGTACAAGTTCAAGAAACGTTGATGCAAAATATTCAAGTAAGCTAATTGGAATAGCTACCAAACTCCTTCTATAATTTTTTATTTCAAATTCTGCGATAATCTGAGCAAGCCTCAGTTCACATTACGATCTTTTATACCAAATTTTAGTCCCTGTTACACCGAGAACACATATAGAACTAATTAGAATGCCTACTCCTACATAAAACAGAGAGGTATAAGACCACATATGAGGCGGATTTGTTACATAACTATCTTCATACAACATAAGACTGCTCACAGGCAATAAGCACATCCCTATTACCATCCACATTTTCTGTTCTGACGTAGGATGCATGGTACCACATTAACCTGTTTTAGATCTCGTGAATCTCTCAAGCCAATGGTATCCAATTTTTATCGTGGTCGTAGTCACGCCAGAGGCTCTTGCGATATCACCCTGTGACTTGTTCTCGTGATTTATGACACACGATAAATACAGAGCTGAGGCGGCAATCCCCATTGGTTCCCTTCCTGCAAGAATTCCCTTTTTGGTTGCATCATATATTATCTGCAATGCTGTTCTCTTTACCTTCTCACCTAGTCCTGCAATACTTGCTATTCTTGAGACACATTTCAGTGGATCTGCTACCGGCATCTTCAAGTCAAATTCTTTTATAATCGCCCTATATGATCTTGCAAGTTCGTTTTTAGAAATGTCGGCAGCCTTGGCTATCTCTTGAATAGTTCTTGGGACATCGTTTTTTCTGCAAACAGCATAAAGCGAACCTGCCACCATTCCATCTAATGTTCTTCCTCTGAGAAGACCAGTCTCCTTTGATTTTCTGAAAATATATGCAGCTTCTTCAAGCAGAATATCAGATAGGACAAGATTCTCTTTTAATTTGTTAAGAGTCTCGAGTCCTCTTTTCAATGTATTGCCAGAGCTATTGATGTAACTCCTGCTGTCCCATATTCTCAGACGTTCTATCGTTTCTTTCATGTGTGAAGAAAGTGGCTTTCCAAACGCATCCTTATCCTTTTGTCCTATTACGGTCGAGAGTCCCATGTCAAACATGGCAAGAGAAGTAGAATTTCCAACTCTGGTATTCTTTTCTCCTTGATCTGTAAACGATCTTCGTT
>JBAVVB010000286.1:0-9469 GCA_049697075.1 Nitrosotalea sp. | reverse complement strand
ATGTATGGGATGGAATGGACTCTCTAGTCCCCCTAACTGAGAAAGATGGGTACCAATTCCAAGTCTTGCCTCAATAAATCTAGAAATTGTACTTGTTCTTGTAGGGAGAAACAGCACGGAGCTCTTGTACTACTTTCTTTAATATTCCTACCGTCTCATCTATCTCTTCTTCTGTATTGGTAATTCCCACAGTCAAACGTAGAGAACCTGTTATCTGTTCATGTGAAAAGCCCATTGCCCTAAGTACATGTGATGCTTTCTGTATTCGTACAGAGCATGCTGAGCCTGTAGAAGCAGCAATTCTATTTTCATCAAGTTTGATGATAAGATCCTCGCCATTTACGCCAAGAAATGTAAAGTGAGCATTATTAGGAATTCTCTTTTCAATATGTCCATTAAGACTAGTTTCTGGTATTTCAGATAGAACACCTCTGATCAGTTGAGAAGTGAGATTCTTGAAATAAGATGTGTTTTGACTCATGTTATCCTTTGCTAACTTGCAAGCCATACCAAAACCTGCTATGCTTGCAACATTTTCAGTTCCTGACCTTAATCCATTTTCTTGTCCTCCACCTAATATGAGAGGAGATATTGTGATTCCTTTTCTAAGATATAGTGCACCTACTCCCTTAGGACCGTTTATTTTATGTGAAGAGATGGAAAGCAAATCAACTCCTAGTTCTTTGACATCAATTGGAACTTTGCCTACTGCTTGAACAGCATCTGTGTGGAAAACTATGTTGTTTTCATGTGCTATACCAGAAATTTCTTTTATTGGTTGAATGGTCCCAACTTCATTATTTGCAGACATTATTGTAATAAGGCACGTATCTTGTGAGATTTCTTTTCTAACGTCATCCACATTTACAAGACCATATCTGTCAACTGGAAGATATGATACTCTGTATCCTTCTCTTTCAAGATGTTTACAGGGTTCAAGTATTGCATCATGTTCTATAGAAGATGTTATGATGTGTTTGCCTTTACTCTGGAAAACTATGCCATAAATTGCGGTGTTATTTGATTCAGTACCTCCTGATGTCAAAAGAATTTCTTTACCGTCGGCATTGATCAAATCGGCTATTCTCTTTCTAGCATTTTGGATGGCTACATTTGCAGTTCTACCAAACTTATGTATGGAAGATGGGTTTCCATATTGTTCCTTAAAATAGGGAATCATCTCATCTACTACTTTTTGATGAACAGGCGTAGATGCAGCATTATCTAGATAGATCAATCCGCTATCACATTGAGCTTACCCGGTCTATATCCTTCTGTGTCTATCAATATGGATTCAAATCCCGCCTCTTTGAGGCATCTATTTAATATTGAAACCTTTTGCAAATCTGCAAGCAGATGAATTTCATTCCGTCCAACCTCTATTCTTGCCTCTTTACCTAAATCGCGTACTCTTACCTGTTTTACTCCGAAAAGTTGTTTGACCATGTTTTCACTTTTTTCAATCCTTGTTAATTTTTCTGCGGTAACTCTATGACCCCAGGGAATACGAGACGCAAGACATGAATTTGAAGGCTTGTCATAAACTGAAAGTCCAGCTTCTCTTGAAAAATTTCTTATCTCTGTTTTTGTAAACCCTATTTCAACAAGTGGACTTTGAACCCCATTTTCTCGCAATGCGGCTATGCCAGGCCGATATTCTGTGAGATCATCCAGATTGGTGCCATCAACTATTACACCAGCTCCCTCATTCTTGGCTATTTTTGTCAAATATGTTGCTAATTGTGTCCTGCAATGAAAACATCTATCCTTATCATTTTTAACAAAATCTGGATTATCAAGCTCGTTGTATTCTATTATGATGTGTCTTATTCCTATCTCAGAGCAAATCTTCTTTGCTGATTCTAATTCTTCCTGCGAGAGAGTTTTGTAATCCGCAGTAACAGCTACCGAGAACCCTCCAAGTGATCTGTATGAAGCATAGGCTACAAGTGCACTATCAACGCCGCCAGATAATGCTACCAAAATCTTCTCTTTCCCATCAAACCATTTGATTAACTGTTCTAATTTGTTCATTTTAGGTGAAGATTTTGTTTTACTTCGGTAACAATCAACGCATTTGCTTCTCTAAAGGTAATGCCTAGAGATTCAGAAATCGATTTTATATTGTCAGCCTCTACTTTGAAATGTTTTGTTACACCATCATCATTTTTTATTACCTTACATTGTACTGTAAAGTTTCTTCCCAAAATTGTAATTGGAACTGAAACGATAATTCTAGGAATGATGCGACGATTTGAGGTCCTGATTCTAACTCCCAGCGTACCAGTTTCGGAGGTAATGGTACTAATCACTGTGTTTAGATTTGAGGGATCGCATATGACAGAAACAAGATTGGTTGGCCTGCTTTTTTTTGTAATAGCTGGTGCCACAGTAACATCTTTTGCCCCCACGGCAATTAATTTGTCGATCATTTGTCCTATTATCTCTCCTGAAACATCATCAATGTTTGTTTCAATAACTTGAACCGTGTCTTGTTCAAATTGATATGTTAATTCTCCTCTGACAATTTTTAAGACATTTGAAAATCCTTCAAAATCCTTACTGCCTGCGCCATATCCGATTGATTTAATCTTCATAGATGGATAAAATTCAGCACATTGACTTGCAAGGTTTACTAGTAAACTTGCTCCAGTAGGAGTAGTAAGCTCTTCTCTTGCACCGCCTGCAGTCATTATTATGTCAGAACCACAAAATATCTCTAGAATTGCACTTGCAGGATTTGACGTAATTCCATGTGAGAAGCTCAGGGTTCCACCACCCACAGCGACTGGAGTAGAAATAACCTCGTCAGAAAAAATTTTTAAATCATCAAGAGCTATTGCAGAACCAATAATGTCAATAACAGTATCGATGCTTGACGCTTCGTGAAAATGAACTGATTCTATTGGTTCCCCGTGGATCTTGGATTCTGCTCTGATTAAAGACTTGATACTCTCCTTTGCAAAGCCTTTGGCTCTCTCAGATAATTCTATTTTATCAGATGTTTGTAATATGCAGTCTTGAATCTCGATTCCCTTTCTTTCATGAGGTTCTTCCTTTATGTCTAAAACCAACCTAGTCGCCTCAATTCCATGTTTTGTTGTCTTTTCGAAATTGATATTCTGAATCTTTGAACCAGAAAGATAACTTTCAGACATGTATATGCCTTCAATTATTTTGGATTTATTGGCACCTATGTTTACAAGAGCAGAAAGTAACATGTCACCAGAAATACCTGCCACTTGAGCATCAATTACAAGAACCATGATTCTGTAAGCAGATTCTAATGCATATAAATTATAATTCTGTACTAAGGACAAGTTCTAATTTCGACACTGATTTTATCGAGGATAATAGTGAAGTTTAATTAGTGAATTAAATTGACGCCTGATCATGATTACAATTATTGGCTCAGGTAAAGTGGGAGGGGCCGCAGCGCTTTTTACTGCATTAAGAAAAGTAACAGATGAAATTCTTCTACTGGATGTTGTGCAGGGACTTCCACAAGGAGAAGCAATGGATCTTAATCATATGTTATCTGAAAAGGGAATAGATGTAAACATTCGAGGCTCAAATGATTATTCTGAAATGAAAGGATCCGACATTGTAGTTGTTGTAGCTGGATCAGGACGAAAACCAGGTATGACACGAATGGATCTATTGAAAATTAACGCATCAATTGTAAAAGGAGTGGTAGAGAACATAAAGAAATTTGCAAAAGATGCAATGATAATTCCTGTAACTAATCCTCTAGATCCTATGGCATATCTCACATACAAAGTTTCAGGGTTTCAAAAAAACAGAGTATTTGGTATGGGTAACATGCTTGATCTATCTAGATTTGTCCAATTTATTCACGAATCAACAGTCTATTCCCGTAATTCAATTCGTGCCTTGGTAATAGGAGAGCATGGAGAAAATATGTTACCACTTCCAAGATATTCGACAGTATCAGGTATTCCTCTGACTTCTATATTGCCAAAACAAAAAACTGATGAAATTGTTCAAAGTACAAGACAAGTTGCAGCCAAAGTGATTGAACTCAAAGGTGCAACAGTTCATGCCCCGGGAAATGCAATCTCTACCATTATTGAGGCTGTAATGAGAGATACAAGGCAAGTTATACCAGTAGCTACGTATCTTGATGGTGAGTATGGCTATTCTGACGTTTCAATCGGAGTACCAGTAGTATTAGGCAAGAATGGAGTGGAAAAAATCATAGAATTAGATCTGGATTCAAATGAAAAGGAATGGTTCAAGAAAGGGGTAGAAAGTGTCAAGACTGCCATTTCTGGTCTTGAACTCTGATTAAATTTTTTAACTCGTAACAGTTACGGATATTGTTGGAGCTCGTAGAAATACTCAAATCGCTTGAGTTGGGAAAGATTAATGCAGTCAAGGCCAAGAAATTGCTTTCTCTTTATTCTATAGAAAAAATAGAAGATTTTGCTAAACTTGATGTAGGAAGAAAAATCAGAAGAGGAGTTCCAGAGGTAATATTTGCCGAAAAAAAACAACTACCAGATTTAAAAAAAATCATTCTGGCTGTAATGTCTAGATCAGACTGTGTTCTGGCCTCAAGGATTAACAAGATTCATTACAAAACTATCGCTTCTTTTTCTAGGACGCATAAACTCAAGATCAAGACAGGAAAACATACCACATCAATTTTGTTCTTTAAGAAATTGTCATCCTCAGGTGGTAAAGTAGGAATATTGACTGCTGGCACATCTGATATTGGTGTTGCAGAAGAAGCTAGGTTAATGTGTGAAGCAATGGGTTGTACATGCATTACCAGCTATGATGTTGGTATAGCAGGATTGCACCGGATTTTTCCAATAATTAAGAAAATGATCCATGAAGAAGTAGATGTAATCATTGTAGTTGCAGGAATGGAGGGAGCCCTAGCATCGGTAGTCTCATCTTTAGTGGACATTCCAGTGATTGGCGTTCCTTCATCAGTAGGATATGGATATGGAGAGAAAGGCGTTGCTGCACTTGCTTCTATGTTACAGAGTTGTACGCTAGGACTTTCAGTTGTAAATATAGATAATGGAATAGGTGCTGGAGCTTTTGCAGCAAATGTGGCAAACAGAGTTGCTATGAATAAGATTAGGCCTTGATTATTCCTATGTGACCTAATTCTGAACCAATACCATATCCTATTAATGCGATTCCAGTACCGAGGCCAGCCATTTCTAATCCTCCCCACACTATGTTTAAGCCAGCCATCTTGGATTTGATTGCTCCAATGATAAATGATGCAGATAGACTAGTACCTACAGCTATTAACAATGGTACATATCCACTTGAAAAGAAATATGGAATAATTGGTAAAATGCCTCCGACTAAAAATGCACCAAACATACGAAAAGCACTCTTCAATGGACTTCCTACTATTTCTAAATTTAATTTTAGTTCTTCTGTAAGCATTGTATCTAACCACACTTTTTTATCAGAAGTAATTTTGTTGACTATATTTTGAAGTTCTGTCCCGACGAATCCTTTTGCTTTGTAGATGCCTTCTATCTCACCTCTTTCAGCATCTGGAACATTTTCCATCTCCCATTTTTCTCGTTCAATTTCAGATTGTAAGATCTGTCTTTGTGATCTAACTGCAAGATAATTCTGAACTGCCATTGCCTTTGCACCGGTAAACATTGCTACTATTGCAGCTAAGATGATTATGCTTGAGGTCTGATCAGCTCCACCTACCCCAGCTACCAATCCTAATGATGTGTTTATTCCATCTCCGAAGCCAAATACGAAATCCCTTATCGAACTAGTCTCTTTTTGATGTCTCTCGATATGTCTTGGTTCTGATATATCCACAGTGTAGATTATACAATACCGGTTTATATGTCAAAAGAGAAATTTTTCATAGGGCAATAAGGTAAACGATTTATATCGTAGTAAAAAAACTAAAGGAGAATGGCAGGCAAGAGGATAGTTCTTACCGCAGATCGTAGTTTGATGACTAATTATCGTGGTAATTTTCTTTATGGTTTCATTGCATGTGGACCTTATGAGGTTATACCAGAATGGGTTTTTGATAAAGTGTTTTGCCCTCCTGTGGAAACCAACGTGATAACTGGTGAAGCAAAAGTTGCTCAGGTTGGACTGCGTAGAGTAGAGGCTGCACTATTACAAGGTTACCAACGAGATGAGATATTTATTGCAAATCCAGATTATCTTGAAAAATGTATAGGTCCTGATACTAAAGTTGTAGGGATAAATGTAATGGACCCTCTAGGAATGGCTCCTGTTACTACTACAATGTCTCCTGAAAAACTATCGTACGTTGCAATGAAATTCAAAAGAATGTGTGCTAAGATTATTCAGCTCAAGAAAAAATACAATTTTCATGTAGCAGTTGGTGGAAACGGAGCTTGGGAGCTTGCAAAAACTGAAAGGATGAAAATTCACGGCCTTGATACTGTAGTTGTGGGAGAAGCAGACGAACTTGCATTAGATCTATTTCACGATCTGGAAAAGGGCGATGCTCCAGAACTTATGCATTGCTTTGTAAAAAATATTCAAAACATTCCAATGATTCAAGGTCCTACCGTCAACTCGCTTATTGAAGCCATGCGGGGATGTGGAAGAGGTTGTGACTTTTGTGATGTAAACAAAAGATCAAAGAAGGATCTTCCACTTGAAAGACTACAGCAAGAAGCAAAAATAAATCTAGATTATGGATTTGATTCAATTTGGTTACATTCTGATGAAATGTTGCTTTATGGTTGTGACAATCGGGAGTTTAGACCAAATTATGATGCAATAACTGAATTATGGAAAGGGCTCAAATCTCTAGGAGCTAGATTTGTAGGGACCACTCACATGACATTTTCTGCTGTGTGTGCAGATCCTAAACTATTCCGCGATATTTCGGCAATCAATGGTATGAGTAATGAAAAGTGGTTGGCAACAAACCTTGGTATTGAAACGGTAGCACCAAGAATGGTGAAAAAGCATCTTGGAGTCAAGACAAAACCGTTTTCTACAGATGAATGGGGATGGGTTGTCAGAGAGGGTGCAAAGATAATGAATCAGAACCATTGGTTCCCGGCAGCAACTTTGATTATTGGATGGCCGGATGAAACACCAGACGAAACACAGTATACTATCGATTTAATTGAAGACTTTAAACACACAAACATGAGAGGTATTGTCGCACCTTTACTTTATCAAGACTTTAACGAAAAGAATTCTATGCACTTTGGCAATCTCAATGAGGCACAATTTACATTATTCTGGAAGTGCTGGGAACACAACTTGAGAGTAATTAACGATATTATTCCTATAATTCTTAGAAATAAGTCATATGGTACTTTGATGAAGCCTATGATGTATGGCATGATTAAAGCTGGAACTTGGGCAATCATGCGTTACTTGCGAGGTTTATCCAAGGAATTGTTCAATGGCAAGCTTCCTGAAGATATTATGGAAAAATATGCCAGAAGCAGGTCAGTCAATGCTCCTGTTTATACTAAGTAGATTTCTCTAGTTCTTTAATTGCTGCATCTGCAATTGTGTTTCTTTTTGGAGTTAGAACGACAAAATAGCTTTTATCTGCTCGTTCTGCGGCGTCAACTGGCCTATATTTTTTTAGATTCATGTCAAATTCCAACATCTTTCCATCAAGCTTGCCTTTTGTATAAATTACAAGGTAAGAATTGCCGGTTGCAGGGCTCAAGGGAATCATTGAAAAAATATATCCTTTGTAAGAACTTATTGGTAACATGTTTTTCATCGGCGGGGCCATGGTAGCCATGTATACAAATATGTCTTCTAGAGAATAAAATTCTTCGAACTCAAAATTCATCATTTCATCTTTCATTTAGTTGTATAATAATCTAAGTACCTTGTCAATAATGTAGTAAACAAATTCAGAATATTAGCACGTAACAAAAATCAACTAGAAAATAAGAATTTTGAAGATCAGAATTTACAGCTAAATCTAAAAGGAAATGTTTAGTATTTTGGCATCAATCTTAGTCCAGTCTTTGCAGATACTGCAATTATTGATATGATTGCAATTGCAAGTACTAGCGCTGCGATCGGGCCAAACTCTGGGACTGAAACTGTGCCAACAACATCTATTGTTGTATCTCCCTTGTGGAAGGATATGCCTAGTGTTCTAGTGCTTGTGCTTTTAGTTTCAGTAAACTGTGCGTTTTGTCCTCCGTCTTGAACAATGAATGATGAATCTGGTTCCTCTGCTGGGTTAACTGATGTAGTTGACGTCGAGTTTACAGCTGTTGATACGGGTGGTAATGCTTTGGCATCTATGAGTGCTCTTGGGAGACTTACAGATAGCGAGCCATTTGATGATGTGTTAATCGTGATTGCAAGTGTAGTCTGCTGTCCTAGTATCTGCATGCTCTGTATAGTTCCACCCTCTATTGTATATGGTATGTTGAATGTTCCAACGGGAGTCTGTAATGCATAAGTGCCAGTTGTAGGTGCGGTTATGACTTCTTGTCCATTACCACCGTTATACGTGAAACTGGTAGTAGTATTTAGAGATGGACCGTATTGTGCAATTACTGTGTAATTGCCTGCTGTTGTCCATAATGGACCCGTGGCAAGAACTTTGGTAGAAAAGCTACCGTCGGAGCCAGGGATAAACTGTGCTATTGAAACCATGTTTTTTAATGAATTCATGATTCTTACAGTAACGGCAGTATCGTTTGATATGTTTTTGACTGCGCCGTTGATGACTATTGTATCGCCTTGATTATAACTTGGCGAATTTGTCTGTACTGAGAGGGGAGGAAGGCTTGATGCTGTCAGGCTACCGTTATGTTCTTGCTGGAGATACTGATATGCATTCATGACGCCAGCATTTGGATTTGCCACTGTGGCATTCGTTAAATTGGCATTAGCTCCTATACTTCCTGTGACTGTTACTGTGAATTGTTGAGTATAGCTGGTGCCATCGGTGGAATCTACATCTACAGTACCGGTATAGTTTCCTGCTGTCTGATATGTATATGTTCCAGTCATGGAGCCAGTTGCTGTACCACCGTCTCCAAAATTCCAAGTAACATCTTTCATTGTACTGTTGTTGGCAAATGATGCTGTGTAGGAAATTAGCAATGGTGAACTACCCGTAGTTGGAGTTATAACGACATTTAGCGTATCTCCGCCTTCCACACATCCAGTTATAGGACAATTGCCCGCATTAGCATGTGCAGGAGTTAAGGTAAAGGAAGATAATCCGAAAATCGATATAATTACGACTAGTGTTGCACAAAAGGCGCTTGATGTTCTCATTTGCTAGCCAATACTCAAGGATCATGAGTATTTATGTATTGATAAAAGAAAATTTGACTTTTAGTTCTAGTATTTTGGCATCAATCTTAGTCCAGTCTTTGCAGATACTGCAATTATTGATATGATCGCAATTGCAAGTACTAGCGCTGCGATCGGGCCAAACTCTGGAATTATCTGTGTACCGATGATC
>JBAVVB010000285.1:0-2330 GCA_049697075.1 Nitrosotalea sp. | reverse complement strand
GCTCTGTCTTTTACAGAACCAAATGGATTGTGAGATTCTAATTTTGCGTAAAACTCCACCTGATTGTTTGAAAGAGAGACAAGTTTCACAACAGGTGTATTACCAATTTTTTTCAGAAATGTCTCTGCATCATTTATTGCCTTAGTGGCCATAACCTACTTCACCTTTTTAATGGTAAACTCAAGATCTTTACCAGATTTATTAATACCAAGCAATTGGTGTCCATTTCTGTTTACCCATCGCGAGATATCTTCTTCAGATGCAGGATCATCCGCAATAATTTTCAGAATATTTCCTACTATCATTCTCTCCATCTCTATCTTAGTTCTAAAGACAGGTTCTGGACAGAACATTCCTCTAACATCGATTGTTTTGGTTGGAGATAATTCTGAAATATCTAATCGCCTGTAAATAAAAAGCTAGTAAAGTAATATTAAAAGCTATTCATGTACGCAAGAAAAATTACTCAAGTCAAGATCATCGGCAATATCGCTCTGAGATTACGTTCATACAATATGTTATAATCTTGATTTTTGAAATTAATTTTGTTTGATAGTTTTGTAGTAAGATGTACCGCAACTTGGTATACTGCTCTCCAGACCATACTATTAGGATTCGATTCAAATACATCTATTAGAAAACTGCAAATTCCCGTAAGATGAGGATGATTTTCTTTAAAATATCTCATAATATCGTCTTTTGAATTTTCAATTTTGTATTTGGCATGCTCTATCATTTCTTTGCTAGTAATATAACCAGTGTCGCCGATTGTGATTTTTCCTCTTCTCATTGCTCGCACCACACTGTCTAGAGTATTTTCTGCCGGAATAACATCAATACATCTACCTAGTGTGGAAACAACATGAGAATCACTTCCTGCCACTTCTGTCATATTATTTGCTTTTGCAAAATGAGAAGCTCGGAGGTTTGAATATCTATCAACATTATTGCTGTTAAAGACTTCAATCAGATCACAAAGAATTGCCTTTTCTCGTAGTCCATTATTTAGCGCAAAAGGATGAGGAGCACAAGAAACAGCGTCTTGTGATTTTACTATATCAAGTATTTCTTCAAAACTTTGATTTGGCCTTATCGTCTCGGTTATTCCATATGTTAACACATGAATTCCTTGATCTGTTGTAACTTCTTCGCCTGGATAGACTTTAATATTTTTGAATTTTTCATGATTTTCTTTGTAATCTAAAAGCTGGTTGTATCCATCTAATGTATTATGATTTGTAATAAAGAAAGCATCTAGACCTGTTTTGTATGCTTGTTCTAGTTGTTCTTGTATTGTTATACCACAATCATATGGAGTTTCTTTTAAACCAAGTTGAAAATTTGAAAACTCGTTGTGACAGTGTAGTTCTGCCCGTAAATCATCCAATGTTTATCGCTTCTCTCAACCTATGAATATAATCTTTGTTTTCAAAAATTTTTCCTTACCTAAATAGATCTTCTGATCGCGGTCTAATAAGATCATTTATTGTATTTTTTGCATCATCAAAAGGATAGTTTCTCACTATAGAGATTGGCACGTGAAGTGATTTTCCCATAACAAGTTCAACGGCGGAGCATATTTCATCAACTATAGCAATAGAAGTCACACGGAGAGTCCTTCCAAAGGTATCTTTTGCTCCAACATAATCCAATATAGCAGCAATTCCGGAAATTCCTACAGCTGCATTGGTCTGACCTTGCCTAAATGGGCGTCCAAATGTATCAGATATGATAACAGCTATGTTTTTTCCAGTTTTTTCTTTTACTTGTTTACGTAATGTTTCAGCTGACGTGTCAGCATCATTTGGCAACAGAGTTGCATATCCTTCTTCTACATTGCTTTCATCCACCCCCGCGTTTGCACAAATGAAACCGTGAATTGTCTCTGAAATTATTATGCCATTACGCATTCTAACTATACGTTTTGATTGATCAAGTATCAATTGCACAATTCGAGGATCCTTCCGGTATTCACTAGATATGCCAGTAGCAAGAAGATCAGGTTTAACATTTGAAAGATTTACAATCCGCCCTTCTTGTTTTGAGATGATTTTTTGTGTGAAAACTAGAACATCCCCATCTTTCAGATTTGATCCTGACTTTGAGACAAGCATCAACTCAATTATATCATCTCCTGGTTTGATTTCATTTTCAATATGTACTGGAATGATTTCTAATGTCATCTAGCAACCTACTATCTACTGCTTAAAATCATATTCTGCTCAAGCAACAGTTTGTAACTGTATCTTCAGTCCATAATGCGTGTTTATTATATCAATCAGTTTTGAAAGATCTTTCTCTTCTAGTGTTACAGTGGCCAAGTCTTTGAC
>JBAVVB010000284.1:0-2880 GCA_049697075.1 Nitrosotalea sp. | reverse complement strand
GTTACTATAAAGTGGGAGGAGGTCAGAAAGATAGGCGAGGTTGTCCTTCTTGGCGGACAGATAACAGACAATGACTCCAAGTGCATCAAGTGTGGAAATACTAACATTGCAGGCTCAAAATTCTGTGAAAGTTGCGGCAATAAACTAACGTAGAAATACAATGTTAAGCAAGATTTATCTTACGAGTTTAAAGGACGAAATATAATTGAAGAAAAACTCTGCTACGTCAGGTTTTGTAAAAGATATCATAATTGTGGTAATAGGGATTGCAATAATATGGATAGGATTGAGGGTTACATTAGGTACTGAGAATCCATTTTATGTAGTATCTAGTGGGAGCATGATTCCAAACCTAAACATATTTGATGTGATTGTTGTTAACGGAAATATTCCCTTTGACCACCTAAAGGTAGGAGACATTATTGTTTTCCACGCACCAACTGAGGACTTGGTCATAGTTCACCGGGTTGCCGAGGTACTCAATCAGAATCCGCTCACAATTAGAACAAAAGGTGATGCAAACCCTGGCTCCATACCAGGAGTTGACTTTCCAATAGTACAGAGCAATTACATTGGAAAGGTAGTGTATGTTGTTCCTCAGATAGGCTATGTTACCAGAATTCTTACTCCGCCCATCAATTACATCATAATAGCGGTAATAGTTGGGATAATGATTGTAAAGCAATTTGGAAAATCCAAGACCAACACGGTTGGCGTTCTTTCAAGTGATGACTTGCCACCAAGCTCTGACAATCCAAGCGCCGCAGCTGAAACGAGGAACTTGGGTGACAAGGAATATTTTACGCCTGATAAAGACCAAAAACCAGAAGAAAAGAAAGAATAGATTTTTCTATTATTTTCGGGCGCTTATCTTAAACACTCTTTGGAAATACTCAGATGGCTCGGGCGTAGATTCCGCATCCTCTTTTACATTTGCCAGGCTCTTGGCAAGTTGTTTTTTGTACTCTAGTTGCATCTGTCTTGCAATGTTAATTCTCTGTGCTTGTGGGGAGCCTGCTCCATGCATGGACTCTGTAAGATATCCAACTGCATTTCTTCCAAGAGTCATGTTCTCTATCAACCTCAAGATTCGCATTCTGTTTTCAACGTCAACACCTTTGCGACCCTTTAGGTATTTTTTCAGCAGGGGACCTGTCTCTGGATTTCTAAAGTCTTTTTCAGATGGGAGTGTAACCATGAGTCCTCCAGCAATGTCTTGTGCAAGTCTTCCTATTTCATATGGGAATCTTGTGACATTGTGCTTGCATACGTTTGCCAGCATATCGTCATTTAGCCAGTTACCAGATTTTGTACGATGGGCTTGATATGAAGACGCCACACCTGCTGCGTATATCGTCTCGTTTAGATGAGTCATCTCCACTAGCTTGTCTCTAATATGAGATACATGTGGTACTCCGTTATAATCGGCAATTGCTGCAGATGCTCCAATCAGTACATCGCCAAGGCCTGTCTTGCAGACATAGCTTCTTCTATGGTAACAAGTGAACCGCTCTACCAGCATTGATGCAAATTCATACTCTCCGTTCATGAATACATTTTCCCATGGAACAAAAACATTATCAAAAATTATCATTGCCTCCTGGCCTGCAAACTTGGCGTTGCCTGAATCAAGGTCACCTTCTTCCATGCTTCGCGTATCACACGACTGTCTGCCGTAAATGTATGTTATACCTGGCGCATCTGCTGGCACGGCACCAACCACTGCATAGTCACGATCGTTTTCTTGCAGCCTCATGGTTGGCATGAATATTATCCAGTGTGAGTTGATACAACCTGTTTGATGTGCCTTGGCACCTTTTACAATAATTCCTTTGTCATTTTTTTCAACAATATGCAAAAAGACATCTGGGTCTTCTTGTTCAAACGGAGCCTTACTCCTGTCTCCCTTGGGATCTGTCATGGCACCACCGATTACAAAATTTTCTTTTTGTGCCATCTTGATAAATTCTACCAGTCTTTTGTGGTAGTCTGTCTTGTATTTTTCATCAATTTCAAAAGTAACAGAATATAATGAATTGATTGCATCCATTCCTACACATCTCTGAAAACATGTACCTGTAAGTTGGCCCAATTTTCTTTGCATCTTGTTTTGGTTTACCAAATCGTCTGCACTCTCTACTATATGCAAAAACCTGTTTACTTGCTGACCGCTAAGTGATGATTTTACACTTGCAAGCTCGCCTTCTTGTACTGCCAGATCAAAAGTTTCAGCCACAGCGTTAATTGATGGACGAATCATTGGGTGATCAACAGGTTCTGGCACAAGCTCGCCAAAAAGATAGACCTTCATCTTTCTGCCTCTGAGGCTTTGTATGTACTCGGCACCTGTCTTAATTGGCATATCTGCTATTCTCTCTCAAAGTAATATAAATATTATAACGTGTGTAAAGCCCTAAGAGAGTCCAATTCTTACATCAACCACTTTGCAGCCCTTGCCCTTTTCAAATACGAGCACTGGATTCAAGTCAAGCTCTTTTATCTCCTCAAAATCAGTTACAAGCTGAGAAATTTTCTGAATGCACTCTGATAATTTTTGCACATCAGATGGCTTTTCTCCTCTTACACCCTGCAACAACTTGTGGGTCTTGATAGACGATACCATTTCATCGGCTTCAAGATTAGTGGTTGGTGTTATTCTAAAAGTAACATCTTTGAGAACTTCGACATATATTCCTCCCATTCCAAACATCACGACTGGTCCAAATCCTGGCTCTTGTTTTGATCCAACAATTGTTTCCTTTCCTCCCTTTACCATTTCTTGGACCAAGACTCCTTTGATTATTGCTTTTTTGTCGTATTTCTTTGCATTTTTTATTATTTCCTTAAATGCAGCCTTTACTTCTTGTGGAGTCTTCATAC
>JBAVVB010000283.1:0-14072 GCA_049697075.1 Nitrosotalea sp. | reverse complement strand
GTATAGCGCTTCTTCTTTTTCAGAAAGCACTTTGAATCTAAATCCAGCCTCTCTGTAAACTTCATCAAGAAATTCATCCTTATTGCCTGCTTCCCTTACTGCACTTGTGGCTAGGGGTAAAACAGATTTTATTGGCTGTAGCTGAATTATATCTCTGAACAGCCTCAGAGCTTCAATTGCACGAAGCATTGGCTTTTTGCCCAGTTTTCCTTTTTCATCTAGTCCTTCGCCAAGCTTAACTTTGATTCCTTCTTGTTGAGAAACGTCAAATAAGTCATCGTCTTTTACATTATACGTAACTAACTTGGCAGAATTGTATCCTAAATCAATAACTGATATTTTCAGCTAGCATTACCTCGTTTCGATATGATCATATCACTATTAATCTAGACTAGATTGACATTTCTTTACCAAGTGAAAAACATAAGATACATAGATCACTGAGCCATTCTCTTCAAATGTTTTGGAGTAAATAGCCACCTCAATTCTCCCTTAAGTTTTGGAAGAATAGCTGTTACTCTGATGCGAGCAAATCCTGCCTTTTTCAAATCAATTCTGCATTCTCCTGAAGAGATTGTCTCCCCTATCAATTCACTCAGATATGGCTCATGTCCTACAATGAGCACTGAAGAGTCCTGTTTTAAATTAGAAAGTTTATTGAAGAGTTGCAATTTACTTCCTTCAGGTTTTAGCTCATCCATCTCTTTGATTTGATTCTTAGGTACAATAGTTTTTGAGACTAGTTCGGCAGTTTGTTTTGCACGTAGCAGCGGGCTAGTAAAGATATAATCAAATTCAATTCCCAATACTTTCATTCCTTTTGAGATGTCTTTGATTTCCTTCTCTCCTTCAACTGTCAGAGCTCTTTTAGAGTCATCCCTTGCAGTGGCAGAGCTCCGGCCTGTCTCCCCGTGTCTTAGGATAAACAAATCCATGCTATGCTACCAGCTTCATCTGTACTTGGAACTTTCGCAAAAATCTCTCCAAGTAACTTATTCACATGTACAGATAAAATTTAGCTAGATATCTAACATGTGACCATGATTTCTTATCTTTCATATGTCTATGGAGACTATATAGATCAAAGTCATAATCACAGTTACAAACATAATCTACATTGCTGAGAAATTTGAGTATGACATACAAAATGGGCGTAAATAATGGAAGACCTAAAAATGGATGGAGGATTATCAGATCGCCATGAAAACAGCAAAGCCATTGAAGATGGAAGGTAAGCTTATTGTTGTAGAAGGAATAGACGGCTCAGGCAAGTCAACCCAGATCCACTTGTTGGAAAAGTGGCTTGGTTACAAAGGAATCAATGTTTTCAAGTCAGAATGGAATTCTTCAGAAATGGTAAAAGAAATAACTTCAAAGGGAAAGAAAAAGGGACTGCTCACACCTACCACTTTTAGTCTTTTACATGCAACAGATTTTGCAGACAGGTATGAAAGAAATATTCTACCTTTGCTTCGCGCAGGATACTTTGTACTTGCAGACAGATATGTCTACACTGCATTTGTAAGAGATATTGTAAGGGGTTGTAATCCAGACTGGGTCAGAAAGGTTTATGATTTTGCAATCAAGCCGGATTTGGCTTTCTACTTTAAAGTTCCAGTTGACATAGCAGTTGATAGAATACTGGTAGGTCGTCCCAAGCTAAAGTACTACGAAGCAGGAATGGATTTGAATTTGAGTAATGATCCCTATGAAAGCTATAGAATTTTCCAGGGAAGAATCATTGATCAGTACGATTCCATGGCAGAGCCAGAGGGCTTTACCATCATAGATGGCACATTAAACATTGAAGAGCAACAAAAAACTGTAAGAAAAATGATCATGCCTCTGCTTCCACAGCAAGCATCAAGCAAAAAAACAAGGAAGGTACGGGCATGAAACACAAACAAAAGGAGCTAGGCGGCAGACCTGTTGAATTTTACGGACACGGAATAAACCATCTACAAGATGTAGAAATTAAAGGCAGGTTGATTGTTATTGAAGGGCCAGATGCTTCAGGTAGAAGTACTCAAATTGAGAAAATCACAGCAAGATTAGAAGCTGACGGACATGCAGTCTTGAACACGGGGCTGAAAAGATCAGAGCTTGTAAGCAAAGGAATTTTGGAGGCAAAACAAGACTATGATCTTGGTAGAAAGACCCTAGCTTTATTCTATGCTGCAGATTTTGCAGACCAGTTTGAATACAAGATAATACCTGCATTACAAGCTGGCTACATTGTACTTGCTGATAGATACATCTACACTTTGATAGCAAGAAATGTAGTGCGAGGCCTCGATAAGAGATGGTGCCACAATCTCTATGGTTTTGCCATAAAGCCTGATCTGGTGTTTTATCTAGATGTGGAACCCTCTGTTTTGATACACCGAGTATTTCAAAAGAATTTGTCCCTAGATCATTACGAGTCAGGAGCAGATATAGGGTTATCAAATGACATGTATGAATCGTTTCTTATTTATCAAAGTAAGATTTCACGAGAATTTCATTTAATGCAGGAGAGATATGGCCTCATACCTATCAACGGTAACAGAACCGTAGCAGAAATTAATACAGATCTGCAACACCGAATAGACCAGTTTCTCGACAAGGTAATGCATTAGTATCATAATACTGGCAGGTTCTGTTTACTAGCATTCTAATTGCATATAACTAAAAATTATCTCGGTAATTCTTTGTTGTGTCACTGCTGGTTCAGGTACTGGTCTAGCTATTACTATCAAAAGGCAATCATAGATCTGAAATGAGAATGCCGATATCTTTTCTCTTTGCAAAATCAAGCCCTTGACTTTGCCAAATTCATCATCGTATTCCCCATTCATTGAGGCTTGGAGTACAAACTCCATAAACAACATCTCTCTCTTGTGTGGTGTTAGATCTCTATTTACTCCATCATCTCTAGCAGTCATTTCTACAACTCTACCCTTACGATTTATGATGGCTACTAGCTCAATGCGATCATCAATACTTGAAACTTGTTTGCAGAGTATATCCATGGGTTGTTGATGTTCAAGAGCTTCTGTCGTCACAATTATAGAATTGATTTTGATAATGAAAAGGGTTCACCGTATAGAATGCATCCATCTATGATAGTTGCATAGATCTATGAAGTATACAAAAAACTATAGTATATTCTTAGATAACCATGACATGCTATAGTTGTATGGTCTACCGAGATCACTTTTCATTTTTATGATTCAGGTAGACCTACTCCCCCATAATTGTCAAATTCTATAAAATAAAATTCTGATTTTTTGATTGCTATTTTATAAACTTTCTTCTGTAAATGCTGGCTACTATACCAGTGCCTATAAAAGTGGCAGTTAGGTATAACCACAAATCATCGATATAGCCAGACACCAAGGCCGGTGCCAAAGATCTAGCTGGATTCATCGAGGCACCTGAGATAAATGACAAAAAGGAGATATCCAGTCCTACCATTGCCCCTATTGCAATTCCGCCAAAGCCCTTCAATCCCTTTGTATGAACAGATATCAGAATTACTGTCATCAGTAGTGCGGTAGCCAGAATTTCAACACCAACTATGAGTGGAATTGGAAAATAATAATTGGGTGCGTTTGCGCCAAGATTTGCTTCTGTACCTATTACGTACTTTACAAAGATACCTGCTAACAGAGCACCAGTTATTTCTGCTGCAAGATACAAAGGTAAGAGATTTTTTGGCATGTGTTTTGTAATTAAAAATCCTACAGTGACAGCAGGATTCAAGTGAGACATTGATATTTTTCCAAACACATAGACCATGAGCGCTACTGCAACAGCAGGTGCTAGAGCTACAAACCACAAGCCAAATGTACCTACATATTTTGCGTCAAGAACTACCGAACCTGCTGCAAATACAACTAGTACAAACGTGCCAATGAGTTCAGCAAAAAACCTCTTTTGGTTAGAGGTTAATTTCTTAGTTAGATCCAAGATTCGTGACAAGTTCCTTTACTTTTGCCTCTATTTTGTTTCGGATTTCACGTACTTTCTCTAGCGGTTTATCCTTGGGATCTTCAATGCCCCAATCTTGCGAGTTGCCTAGAAAGATGGCGGGACATTCTGTCTGGTCTATGCAGCCCATACTTATCTTAAGAGAAGATACCCGGATTAATTCTTCAGATAATTCCTTTGGTTTTTGTCCAGTAATGTCTATTCCTACTTCTTTCATGGCTTGTACTGCAAGAGGATTTATCTCTGGTGTAGGTCTTGTTCCAGCACTAACTGGAGCCCATCCCTTTGGAGCATATTTTCTAAAGAACCCTTCGGCCATCTGGCTTCTTCCAGCATTTTCTATGCAAACAAACAGCGCCTTTTTCTCATCTTTTGACTTTTCAAAGAATTTCATGCAATCACTTTATTGACTTGATAACAAGAGTGGAAATTTTTCTGCCATTTACTTTTTCTTTGATCATTTCATTCATGTCATAGGTTTACAAAGTAAACCATTTAAGTTGTCAAGGAGTAATAATTACAGTTGGTGTAAAGATGGAAACTAAAAGAAAAACAATTCCCATTATTCAAGACAGGTGTAGTTTTGAAGGATATGATGCATCGTCTCTCATGGCAGAGACAGCCAAGCTAAGAAAAATAATTACCAAAAGAGGCACCCTTGAGATTCTAATTCCTTTATGTTGTACCACAAAACCTGTGAGACATAAACAATTCAAGGATACCTTGAAAGGAATGAGCAGTAGGACTCTGGCAACAAGATTAAAGGAATTGGAGAAAAGCGGGGTATTGCAAAGATTATCGTACAACGAAATCCCGCCTAGAGTAGAATACAGACTGACTAGCAAGGGACAAGAACTTGTAGAATCCATGATAAGCCTTTTGCAATGGATGAAAAAATGGTCCAAATCTAAATAAAACAAAATCTAAAAAAGCTAACCAGATCGTTACATGCCATGACTTGAGACGATCATTCTTTTTAAAGAGTGGAATAATAGAATTGCATGTATTCTGCCACAAAATCATTCAGTCTAGGCAGATTATGTAGATCAGTAATCAATTCCAACAACAACATCCAGTCAGTGGAAGTAGTCAGCAGGCAGGGCTCAACGCTTGAAAAACTAGGCTCTGACAGAATCATAAAGATAAGCAAGGAAGAAAGAAGCGCGAGGAATTTAGGTCGATGTCTTTTTGACATATCATTAGGTGAAGAATTAGATGACCTTTACGGTCCCATACAATATCATTTTTCAAAAAGTAATTTTGTCATGTTCAGTTTTCCTCTCAGTGAAAATCTTGTCGTTGTCACAGCAACAAAAAACATCAGTCCCATATCTCTTGCCACAAAAATTGCTCACATCATAATAAAATTTAACTTGCCGTCATATAGAAAATAATTTAGTATATTTCTCAAGTTCTCTTTTTGTGCTTTTATACTGGTATTGCAGAATTGACAAATTTGATGTAGAGATCACCATACACCCACGTGGCTGTTGTTAGGCCAAGAAAAGGTAGCCTTTCATAGAATTTTTGTCTCATTACGCTAGTTTTTTGTTCCTTTTTCATTTTATTCCTCAACAATCACACATAACGATCTTCTAGTGCACATCAAAGTGGTAATAGATTGAATTTTATCATTTTTCATGATTTTCCACTTGATAATCCTTCGCAATGAATCAGAATCATCGGATTCTACCTTTACTAAAATATCAAACTCCCCAATCGTTCTCTGGACACTTTTGACGGCATCTATATTTTTTAATTGTTCAATGATGCGATTTTCCTCCCCAGATCTGCATTTTATGATGAGATGAGCAGTTGCTATCTTGTGAGTATGATTGATTTGTGATAATTTTTGCATGGCTTTGTTATCTTTTTTATGAATGTAAAAATTGCCAATGGTTTTTACAGTCATTCCATAATTTGTCTGGCCAAGATTACAGTACTCTATAGATAGCTGGTACAAACATACTTTGGAATTTTTTTCATATGTAATCGATTTTTACATAATCTATGTGCCATAGGGACAAATCACACTACAAAGCAATTACTTCAATGACAAAAAGCATCAGATGTTCCGATGTAGGAGTCAACTGCGATTGGCGTGCCGCAGCAGCAACAGAAGGAGAGATTATGGTAATGGTAGAGAGTCATGCAAAAGCACATGGTTATTTTGAAATACCGCCAGAGTTATTGCTAAAGGTAAAGTCAGCCATAAGAGATGACATTTCAGATCATAAACCAGATCTGCCTAATCTGTAGTTGATGACAAATTTTTATCACAAAGCAGCTTGCCTGGCGGCCATCAACCGCAGAATAGACAGAACCATCAATTAAATTCGTAAATTCCACCAAACTCTACATGGAATCAGTAAGAATAGACGGCTCTTTTGGAGAGGGAGGAGGGCAGATAATTCGAAGCGCGGTGACGCTGTCTGCAATAACTGGCAAGCCAGTAGAAATAGAAAATATTCGCAGCAATAGAAAAGTCCCAGGCCTGAGACCCCAACACTTGCTAGGAATAAAAATTCTATCAAAAATTTGTCAGGCAAAGGTAGATGGTTTGCATGTTGGCTCTACCAGTCTAAGGTTTTCTCCATCAGACGGGATTGACATGGAGCTCAAGGAGGATGTCGGTACTGCCGGAAGTGTTCCTTTAATTTTACAGGTTCTGATTCCTGCCGTTTCACTTCTCAAAAAAAGATTGAAGATCTCCATTACAGGCGGAACCGATGTACCGTGGAGTCCCACTGCAGATTATACAAAATTTGTGCTAGGTGAGGCATTTTCTAGGATTGGGATTGATTTTTCACTTGAGACCAAAAATCGCGGATACTATCCAAAGGGCGGAGGATTAATAGAGACAGAAATTTTTCCTTGTAAAAACATCAAGGCTGTGTCACTTCTTGGACGCACAACAAAATCTGCAAAGATGCTCTGCTCATACCATGGTATGCCAAAGGATGTTGTACAACAAGAGACAGATGATGCCAGAAAAGCTCTTGAGGAGAATGGTTTCAAGGTTGATCATTTTATCAAAGAAGAAAATGCATTAGACAAGGGATGTTCAATTTTGGTATTTTCACACGATGATACATCAGTGATTGGATCGGATATAATTTATCAAAAAAACATGGCAGGAATTGGAAAAACTGTTGCAGGAAAATTCATAGAATCAAGCTTGGGAGTGGACCTTTCTCTGTCTGACATGCTAGTTGTTCCGCTCTCATTGATTCCCGAGGCCTCGATCTTTCGAGTAAACCAAATTACAAAACATTTAGAGACAGACCTCTTTGTTGCATCAAAGATAACAAACTGCAAATATGGAATAGGAAAGCTTGATTCTGGGTTTGAAGTACGAATAGTTGGAAATTCAGACTCCGGAATGTAGTAACGCAGCCATGAGAAGTATGGCAATGGACACTATTACAGTAATTCTTCCCAAGGCAATGATTTTTGAGCGGAGTTTTTGTACAAGTTCTTCTGAAAATTGTTTTGATTCAATCTTTTGTTCTATTCCAACTCGAATCAGCCTTACATGTATTGCAAATGTTATCAATAAAATTATGACAAGAACGACTTTGATTACAAGGATCTGGCCATATGTTGTTGAAAGTATTAGCGATGGCCTGACCAGCAAGTTGCTGGAATTATAGATCCCAGTTACAATAAGTATTAGTAGAGAAGGAATAGCGATTTTGTTGAATTTTCTGCCCACGCGAATCATGATTGACAATCTTCCCTCCACAGTGTCTGACATTGTCTTGAGAAGTGGAGCAAGAACTATTCCTATGAATATAGAACCCCCAACCCAAATTGACGCAGCAACAAGATGCGCCCACATAATTAATGCATCAGAAATTGGCATGTCTCTATACCAAAGCTAACTCATAATATCTATTATCATGATTGAGCGATAATTCATCTGAGAAGGTTTTTTAATTCAATAAGTCCCGTAGCTTTTAGATTGATTAACACAAAAAAGGCAGTACTGGTTGCAGCTTTTGCAGGTTTAGGCGCACTCATGCTTTTCTTCTTTCTATATGCAGATTCATACCAACCACAACTAGAACAGATAACAATCAATGTTCAAACTATCAAAGTGCTTAGCGTAGATAAGATCAACAACCGTGCAAATCTTGAACTTGATTACGTTCTCTATAATCCAACATCAATTACCTCTACCATTTCAACAATTGATTATGACCTGTATGCAAACGGCCAAGATGTTGGTCAGGGTCACTATAGTGTAGAGGACATTCCAATGGCTGGAAGACCTGCATTGTTCCCAGAGAGCAACATGACAGTTCCAGACACTAGTTTCCAGCTTGTTGATTCACCCAACATATATGATATCTACAATTCAATAGTAAACGGATCTTCAATCAAGTATGAGGTAAAAGGCCAAGTTACAATAGAATCAACCCTTACTTTGATTACTAAAAACTTTGATGTAACGATTAGCTAGCCAATACCCCAGCTTACTTTCTTTTTAGGAATAATTTTCACAAAAGGAGCTTCGCCTTCTTTCCACGGCATGGCCCTTACCCATGCATAGTTTTTGTAAAATATGTCATACAGCCGCTTGAACTCGCCTCCCTTCTCGATGAAGGTTGCCAAGCCCTGTACCACTACTCCTTTGTGCTTTCCAGGATTGTAGATATCAACAGATATTGCAATATTTTTATTCTTTTTTAGATTTGAATACTTTTTTGTGTCATAGTCAGTTGCAAAATAAAACCATCCATCCTCAAAGTAGCATGTTACAGGAGCTATGTGTGGATGATCATCTAGACTTGTTGCAACCCTGCATCCTTCATTTTCCTTTAGAAACTTGATCTCCTTTGGAGTAAATTTTACCATAATCCTGTACATGTGACATTAAAATAAAAAGAAATGGGCCGAGAGAGATTTGAACTCTCGACCACCCCCGTGTCAGGGGGGTATCCTACCAGGCTAGACCATCGGCCCAATGAAATACGACCTCATTTTACATGTTATTAACGTTTTAATAAAACAAGAGTAATATGCGAACACTCTGAATGGATACCTATGAATGGTGATTTTTCACCAGAAGAAAAAGATGGCTTTTACAAAGCAGTATTTTCAAGACGGGATGTAAGGTCTCATTTTACTTCTGAGCCAATAGATGAAAAGGCATTATCAAGAATACTCAATGCAGCTCATCATGCACCTTCAGTGGGTTTTTCACAGCCATGGAACTTTATTCTAATCAAGGATAAAGAATCAAGAAGAAAGGTAAAAGATTCTTTTGACAAAGAAAGAATACGTTCCTCTAATCTAATAGAAGATCCCAAGAGATCAAAATATCTTTCATTGAGGCTTGAAGGAATCTTGGATTCTGCACTAAATGTCTGTGTTACCTATGACCCTTCCAAGTTTGGACCTTTTGTGATAGGAAGGTCCAGCATACCTGAGACTGGAATTTATAGCGTCTGTTGTGCCATACAAAACCTCTGGCTTGCAGCAAGGGCCGAAGACATAGGGGTTGGCTGGGTGAGCATACTTTCAAATGATGATCTCAAAAAAACTCTTGACATTCCTGAACATGTCATCCCTGTTGCATACCTGTGTCTTGGACATGTTACAGCTTTTGCTGAAAAACCAGACTTGGAAAAGGCAGGTTGGCTTGACAGACTTGCTTTGAAGGATGTTGTATACTATGAGAGGTGGAACAATGCCAGTGATCCAAATTGGCAGCAAATTCAAGAGATGATAATTTCAAATCTCGATTACGCTTAAATTGTTACCAAGTTTGATTTTCATTGGGCTCGTGGCGCAGAGTCTTTAATGACGCGAAACTTGGATAGCGCGGTAGCCTCCTAAGTTACAGGCCGAGGGATCGAAGCCCTCCGAGCCCGCCTATCTACTTGACCACCCAAAGAAGAGATTATTTTTCATCAATTATGTAGAGGATCGTTTTTTATAAGATCTTCACTAAAAGAAGTGTGTACAGAAAGGCAAACAGTCTTGTTCTCCCAGTAGCTTTCATTTTGTTATTCTCTGTTCTTTATCTTTCCACCCAAGAGGTCAAGGCAACAAACTACAGCATAATGGACAAGACATCGTGCCAGGAAATGAATGGAAGTTGGAATCCACTCTTCATAACATGTGTAATCAGTGGACAGTTACAGCTTGACAATACAGACAAGCTTGTGGTCGGTCCTAACATACATCTTGAAAATACTGGCATCATAACCAATGATGACGGGACCATATACAATTACGGCACCATCACAAATGATGAATTTAGCGTCATATACAATATCAATGGCGGCAATATTTACAACCACGGTACACTCACCGACAGCGATGGAACCATCAATAATTATGCATTAATTTACAACCTAAATGGAACCATCAATAATTATGGCAGTACCTACAACTATGGTACAATATACAACTACAATGGCAGCATCATTGATGACAGGCATGGTATGATTCACAATGGCAATGGTACCATAGACAATGATTGCAGTAGTGTCTTCAGTGGCTTTGTCCCTTATGGCAACCAAGTAAGAAGCATTTGCCTTCCAGTGCAGCCATTACAGCCGTTACCTCTTTTGCCATTGCAGCAGATTAAAGACGGCACGCCAATACAGAAGGTAAAATGCAACGCATCTTTTGTCCTTGTAATAAAGTCAGATAGTGGAATGCCTGCTTGCGTGACGCCTGAAACTGCAAAAATATTGGCAGAGCGTGGATGGACAAAAACTTGATTATTCTGGCAAAGCTGAATCTTTCTTCTTATCTTATCTAGGTAGAAGTGGTGCTAGATGTAGTACCGGATGTAGCGCTAGATGTAGAGTTTAGAACATATTTGAAAATGTCAACGGTGTAATCTCCCTCAAAAATGTTGGTTTCATGTCCTGTACTATCAATGTTCATGACTCTGAAATATTTCTGATATGAACCGTCGGAAGTTACATTGGCTTGTGCAACGTAAACTGGTTTTCCATTTTGGTAAATTTCAATGTCAACTGGATAACCTGGTGCGGCATTTTGTACCGTTCCCCATACGCAACCATACGGCAGTTTTGGATCAGCTGGAATGTTCATGCTGATTACAGATTTTTGCATTACAACATTGCTTTGAGGAACTAGATTTTGTGTCGGTGTAGCTGCCTGTGAAGCTGGAAATGCAAAGCCTGAAACTAAAAGTACTGCCATTGCCAGTATTGCGGTTATGATAGGCCTCACATTTTGTGATTTTACATCGTTAAATATTAAGATGACGTCTGATTCTCATTAATCAGTTGATAACAGAAGGAAAACTAAATGACGGATGCAAGTGTGACTGCCACTATGGAGGGGCCATTAGTTGTCCTTCTTGTAAAGAAAATCACGGAAAGCACGAATGCCCTCACTGTAAGTAGTTTATTTCTTCTTGGCACTTTCTTTGGCTGCAAGCGCCTTGAGATTTGCCAAATCGGTTCTCAGTTTCTCTATCTCAACTAGAGTGTGAAGGCTTGCAATCTCAGCCTTGAGGTTTTCAATCTCTGTATCTTTATTCTTCAGTGAGCTTTGCAGTTCATCCAAATCAGCGCTAAGTTCTGCTTTAGCTGAGCTTAATTCGCTAGAACTTATCTGAACAGTATGTTGTTGACCGTAACTAGTGGCTAGCTTTTTTTTTTCGTCATGGGACTGGTCATGGCCCTCAAGTTTGTGCATGTATTTTTCACTCTTGTCGGCCAACCAACATATTATAACTAGAAACCAAGCGGCTGCTGCCAAGATTATGAAAGTGAATTTACCCTGATCTGCAACCAAGAAGTACACTATGGTCAAAGCAATTGCAAGACAGGACGTTACAATGGTGGGTGTATTTCCCATAAATTTACTCTTCAGGTGGCAGAATATAACAGTAATGGAAATTTCCAAATAAGAAAATGTGTTTATAAAAATAGAGGGATTTTACTAGTCACTGCTTTGAGCAGTAGACTTAGAATCTACCTCTAATTCTGGAACTTCAGACTGCAAAATCTTAATTTTCTGTAAAAGTTCATTTCTAAGATCTCTTGCAACCCGCCTTACTGTTGGTCTTGGAACCCCGAGTTCTTCTACAACTTTTGTGTAGATATCTTGTTTATCTGTAAGACCTTTGTCAAGCAGGCTGTTGATTGCTTGCTTGATATTTGTGCTTTGGGTAGTACGATTCACGTTTTTTATTTTTCAGATCTTCTATATAAGACTGTTACTATGTTTTTGGTAAAAACATTGCACAGACAAAAATTAGGTTTTGCGTTTTGACAAAGTCTTCTAATCTTATGTTTGTATCATAATTTTCAAAATTTTCCAGAGTTTTTTCCAATTAATTTTATTCAAGCTAAAATGTTTTTATCGTACTTGATTGATTACAATAGAATAATCAAGGACAACCCACTGGAAAAGTAAAATTGTGTAGAAAGGTTATTATGATAAAATGATGGGTTGTGAAAGGTGGCACAGGCAACTCTAGAGACTAGCTTTGGAAACATTGTCTTTGAATTATCTCCAAATATCGCGCCTGAAACGGTACGAAATTTTACCAAGCTTGCAAAAAGTAATTTTTATGACGGGACTCTATTTCACAGAGTAATACCCGGGTTTATGATTCAGGGCGGTGATCCCAATACCAAAACGCCGAACAAAAGCAAATGGGGTCAGGGCGGGCCAGGCTATACCATAAAGGCAGAGTTCAATTCAAGATCACACATGAGAGGAATTGTCTCAATGGCAAGGGCGACCGACCCAAACAGTGCAGGCTCACAGTTCTTCATAGTTACTACCGATAGTACGTTTCTTGATAAACAATATACAGTATTTGCAGAGGTAGTGAAGGGAATGGATGTTGCTGACAAGATAGTAAATCTTCCAAGAGACAAAAATGACTGCCCTAATCAAGAAGCCAAGATTTTACGCGTAACTATATCAGAATAGAATGCCTATGTTAAAACTCCTCATCGCTTGTGTGATAGCCGTAACAATTTTCTCAACCACGGCGGCATTTGGCCAGATATCGATGGGAGGACTCCCCATTGAAGACATCAAGGTATCACTTGATGACAATGGAACAGCTCATGTAGTTCACGAGGTGCAAGGAAATGCTACCAGTGCAGTTCATGTTGATACGATTTCCGGTAACCTTACCAACTTTTCAGTTACTGACCAATTCAATAATTCTGTACAATATTCCACAATTAACCAAAATCCAGTATCCATCCTATTGTTGCCTACTCAAAGAAATGTAACGCTGATCAAGTATGACATACCTAACGCAGTAACTGACAATAACGGAGTATGGTCGTGGGCTTACTATGCCCCAAGCGATGCAATCTTTACTGATTTTTATTTTCCTAAAGGAGTAGACATGATTTGGTCCCAGGACAGGCCAGTTTATCTAGGTGACAAGCCAGGCCTTCGACAAATTGGAAATGGTATGGCACTTGCATATGTTATCAACGAACCTGAAACTATTCAAACTGTGCAGTGGGGAAACCAGACATTCAATGTTGGAATAAGAACTCTGGCAAACATAGGATCTCCCACTTTTGATCAATCATCAAACTCGTATGCATTCAATGTTGATGAACCAAATTCTTATGTCACAGTGATAATGCCCAAGGCACTTTTGTGGGGCCCATACCAAGCAACAATGAATACGAATGCGACTCTTACTAATTTATTTAATGACAATGGTACATATGCTTGGATAGGAATGAATCCTGTCCATAATGGAACGCTGCAGATTACAGGAACAACTTCAATCCCCGAGTTTCCAATGTTTGTGCCATTAGCTATTGCAATTTCGGCAGTCATTGCTCTGAGATTTTCAAGTAGATTGAATTTCCGCCTAGATTATTAATAGTAAAAATTTACCTGGTTCCATGCAATGCGGATGCCATTGTATAAAATGCGGAAGCATGGAGTTGCAGTCCAATCGCGTTGGAAAAGTTGAAAATGACGGCTATTTTGACATGCATCACACGTGCCTAAAGTGTAACGCTCATTTTGATCACTTGGAAGGAGACGTGTTTGATTCCTGCAGCAAATGTGGCTATAAAACTAGTTAAGTTCCATTATCTTGGCAAGGGAATAGTAAT
>JBAVVB010000282.1:0-6341 GCA_049697075.1 Nitrosotalea sp. | reverse complement strand
AAATGAAATTCACTGTGGTCAAGCAATGACACCACCAGGTAACGGAACCTTTGGTGGTAGTGAAGCGCCATGTATTGATACAGGAGACACGACCTTCATGTACGCCGCAGCTTCCTTCGTCATGATTATGACTCCAGGAGGTGTCGGCTTCCTATATGGTGGCTTGTCAAGAAGAAAACAGGCACTCATGGTGATCTTACAAAACTTCATGGTATATTCAATTGTCAGCGTTCAGTGGGTCATTTGGGGCTATGCACTCATGTTCGGTCCATCAGCAGATCCATACGGTTTCATCGGAAACTTGGATTGGGTTGGACTCAATAATGTATTTCATAATGCACCAGCTGATGTTTACGCGCCAACAATTCCACATTTGGCCTATGTGATGTTCCAGCTCATGTTCGCTGCTATCACTCCTGCATTAGCAATCGCAGGATATGCTGATAGAGTAAAAATGAGTGCGTTCCTAATACACATCGTATTATGGACTACATTCATCTACGACTTTGTTGGACATGCAAATTGGTCACTTGGAAGTCAGGGTACTGCGGTAGGTTGGTTAGCAAAAGTAGGAACAGAAGACTTTGCAGGCGGTACAGTCATCCACATTACATCAGGTTTTGCTGGATTAGCTGCAGCAATGTTCCTTGGACGCAGAATAGGTTATGGAAAGGCTCCATTTGAACCTCATTCAATTCCGCTAATCATGTTAGGTGCTATACTCCTCTGGTTCGGTTGGTTCGGTTTCAACCCAGGAAGTGCAGGATTTGCAGGTTTCCTTGAAACACAAGCCTTCCAAAACACAAACCTTGCAACAGCTGTTGCAGCAATTTGGTGGATGTTTTTGGCTTGGGCTCACACCGGGAAAGCAAGTGCAATTGGCGCTTGTAACGGAGCCGTAGCCGGACTTGTAGCAATTACGCCCGCATCTGGATTCATAGGTACATGGGCATCAATAATAGTAGGCTTTGCATGCGCAACCGTCTGCTTCTACTGTGTTCTGATAAAGAACAGAGCAAGAATAGATGATGCCCTAGATACTTGGGGTGTACACGGAATGGGCGGTGTAGTTGGTGCTCTTTTGACAGGCGCGTTCAGCGAATCACGAATCAATCCGTATGGTCACAATGGACTATTCTACGGAAACCCAATGCAGTTTGTGATAAACTGTGAAGGTGCAGGATTCGGAGCAGCGTGGTCATTTGGTATTACATACATCATATGGAGAATACAAGATGCAATTTGGCCTGGTGGTGTAAGAGTAACGCCAAAAGAAGAAGAGATAGGCTTAGACTTGGCACAAGTAGGAGAAAGGGCATACTCGCAGTTTGCGGAGTAGCACTTTCAAGAACCCCTTTATTTTTCTGTTTATTTCTATTGAGTAACCCACATGATAAAAAATGAGATGAGTCTGTATTGATTTTAGAAACGGTAAAAAGGATGGGGGCTTAGACTCAAACGATGGTCGATAGATGGCTAGCATTTTGCGGCTTGCAATTTGTAAGTGGAACATTAGGATTCATATGGTCGTTTTATACGCGAACTCCAGTCTTCATGTTCGTCGGAGGCTTCTTTTTTTCACTTGGTGTATTTGCCATAACCAGATGGGGATATGATAGATGGAAGTCAAAACAAAAACCAAGACGACGCAAATAAAAATTTCAAACTTTTATTATCAATTAAAATAATTTTTTTATGAAATTAGGTTTGTTTATATCAACCACATTACGAGGATCCTTGATATTATTTGTCTAAAGACCAATCATCTCGTTTGAACAGAAAACGAAGATTGCTAATTTTTGCAGTTATTACAGCAATAGGAATAACGATTGCACTTTATAATGCATTAAATGGTTTCAATTACGCACATTCAAAAGAATGGAATTTTGATTCTTATCAAAATAACACATTACCAGCAAACTATGCAGCTTTTCAATTAAATTCTCCATCCGGATTGTGGATGGTAAAGTCTGATAACTCGACATCATCACCACCTAATGTGCTGGCAGCCATGTCTGTAGTGAACAGCTCGGGGTATCATATGCAAATAATACCAGATTCTCCTGTGGTATCTAATGCACAAATAAGCGTGAACATCAAGATACTTCCAGGCCACACTGTAGAACAGGCAGGCCTAGTAGTTCGCTTTATGGATCCAAGTCACTATTTTGTCCTGGTGCTAGACCCACTAAATAATAGAATCTCATTGTGTAAATCTGACACTGAATTTCTAATTTGTAGTTACGAAGCTCATGCTATAATTAGCGTGGGAGTGTGGCATACCTTGGAGGCCACTATATCATCCGAGGGCATAGGAGGTTGGTTGGATGGCGTAGAGATAATCAAAGCCAACAATCAATATTATCTAACGGGGCAAGTTGGATTGTGGACTAAGGATGACACTGGAGCCTATTTTGATGACCTGTCAATTAACTATTGATATATCAATTATTTTGATACAGGGCATAAGTTGAAAGTTTAATTAAACGATTATCTAAAAACCAAACATGCTGTTTGGTATTTTTGCTGTACACAGTCCGGAATCATGTCCGTTGAATAACATACGAAGTAAGAAAATCTTCTTGGAAATTGAGAACAAGATGAAAACGAACATCAAGAAATTCCATGTATCGAAGATCGTTGCTTTCTACATGTCTGTACTTGAACATGAATGGGTAATTGTCTTGGATGGAAAAAGTGCACATGATATAGAACAACTGTGCATCGCCACTGGAATTTCATCTATAAGCACGATAAAAATTGTGCCTCTGAATGAATTTAGAGACACTGTAAAGCGACTGGAATCTGAAAACTGACTGTGGATGCTTTCGTTACATGAATAGGCAGGAATTAGTATGGCAAAGGCAAGAGATTTGTTGTGAGTTCTGCCAATAATGGTAACACTGAAAGAGTTAGTCTAAAAAGTCAGTTAGTTCTGGCATTAATTCCAAGTTTTATTTCACAGATAATTGCTTTTTACCGGATTAGAAAACTATTTTATGGAATCATAATCGAGGTTGTGATTTTCTTCATTGATTTGATCATCCAGCTGATGATATCTTGGCCTGTTGGAATGATGATTACTTTGCCCATAACAATTGGAGTACCGGTATATTATATCAGAAAATGGACTCTAGAGTTTAATAGCGCAAATAAAGGCTTATTCGGATAAGCAAGTCTTTGGACTCGATGACTTAAGAAAATGAAAAGAGAGGGGGTGATTTTTTTTAAATCACTTGCCAGGGTCTTGTTGCAAATGTAACCGCATAACCGACTCCAATGATTATTGATTGATATACAATGTTTGTATATGGAATTGGCTTTACGATTGGGTCGCCTGTTACGACTATTGTTTGTCCTGGACCAAGACCTGGACCGATGCTTGCGATGTTGAGCTGTGTATGCATGTGATATACTGCGGGCTCTAGAGCTCTAATTGTGAGCTTGTATGGAACCACTCCGTTTGCTGGAATAGTGATTACGTTTCCAGGTGGATCTCTTGCGACAATCTCCCATCTGTTACCTGCGTTAGGAGAGTCACCGTATACAGTGTACCAGCCTCGAAGATCTCTGTTTACGAGGCTCGTAAATTTGCCAGAGTCTGTCAGAGTATCGCCTGTTTGGACAGATTGTTTAGACCAAGTCTCGTCGTCTATCCTAACAAAACGGCTTTGCAGCTGTGCTTGTACACCATGAGCTTCTGCATGTTGGAACATTTGTGCAAATGATGGTCCAACTGCTCCAAGTGCTACTATCACACCTATTGCAGCTACAATAAACTTCTTATCGACCATATCGCTTAACTAATGCAACTGACAAACAACAATGATATATGTTTTGCCCTATCTGCAGCCACTAAAAAGCAAACGTGAGGCAAATGATGATTGACATTAACGTTAATCATTGATATATCGATTATTTAGCATCTAATTAGTCATGTTAGTATCTGATTGAATTAAATATATTTTATAATTTTGGTCTAAATTTGCAATAAAATATAATAATTATTCTAATTTTTAGAACTCATACTTTAAATAAACAATTAACGACTCACCATACATGGCACAAATGCCGGCACTTATTCCAAAAGAAGTTGAGATCCAGAGACTGAAGAAGATCTGGATGATCATCATCGCAATGGGATCTGTCGCTGCATCAGTAGAGGTCGACAACTTTGTTGACGGCTCTTTACATCAAACATCCATCAGAGACAGTGCCTTCACACCAGCACACTGGTGGTTATACAGCCACTTTATTGCTCTACCATTAGGTTGGGCTTCAGTAGCAATGTATGACAGAAAGGTACCAATCCTGAGAGGTCCAAACAACTCGATGAACACTGGTCTTAAGATGACTATTCTAGGTTATCTAGCAACCATGTTTACAATCGGTGTTAATGAACTGTGGCACTTTTGGTATGTAGAGGAAATCTTTGCAGTTCCAAACCACTGGATGTTCAATATGGGTGTAGTCGTAGCATTCATGGGCGCACTTGCCTATGTAGTTAGAGTCTACGCACGTCTTGTCGAACTTGGCGCAGAAACACCAGGTGAGAACCCATACGTTGCAGAGATGTACAAGATGGCCTTAGAGGGCAAATTGTACAGCAGATCAATCCCATAAACACGCGCACAACACGCGCATTTTTTCTTATTTTTGCGATCTAAATGAGAAATTTGTACTTTTATTCGGGAAAAACTTAAAAGCAAATGCCTTTCTAATTAAGCCAAATGACCTTACCAAAAGGATTCGGTTCAGGTGGCGGCGCCTCAAGCTCTGATGTTTCCAAGATGATTGGTAAACGTATAGAGGACCATGTAGGCATAATCACAGCCATGTTTGTCGCCCTGTGGGCAGGCACATGGGGAGGAGTTGCCGTTGCAGTTACCTACTATCCGTGGGCATATCCACCGCCAAGTGCACATTTTGCACTGACTGTGTTGACCATCATCGAGTCTATTGGATACCTATTCTGTGTTAAAGTAGCAACAGAGGGCACATCCAAGGCAACGACATACAATGGTCTTATCGCAGGTGTGATCAGCGCGATTGCGATCGCAACAGTCCTAACAGATTGCTTCTTCTTCGGATAGAACTATCTATTTTTCCTTTCTTTTATTAAATAGGTCCTCAGCCGAGGCTCTATTTGTAACCTGATCTCACACATCATAAAATTTTATATACATCACATATGGCATTAGTAGCTAATGGTCTGGCTAAGACGATGTACTCACTACTTATTCATAGTAGTGGTAGCAGTAAACTCGACCTTGTTGACAATCAACGCGGGAGACTACATCTTCTACACTGACTGGGCATGGACATCATATGTGATATTCACTTTATCACAATCATTGATGCTCGCAGTCGGTGCAGCATATTACCTTACGTTCACTGGTGTACCAGGAACGGCGACCTACTATGCGCTGATAATGACAGTGTATACGTGGATTGCAAAAGGTGCGTGGTTCTCGTTAGGATATCCGTACAGCTTCATCGTTGTACCAATATGGATACCATCGGCAATACTGATGGATCTGGCGTATTGGGCAACCAAGAGAAACAAGCACATGCTTATCTTGGTTGGAGGTGTGCTGTGTGGAATGTCAATGTCGATGTTTAACATGGTTAATCTATTGACAATAGACGATCCATTAGAGACTGCATTCAAGTATCCAAGGACTACATTGCCTCCATACATGACTCCTATAGAACCCCAAGTGGGCAAGTTCTATGATAGTCCTGTAGCGTTAGGTGCAGGTGCTGGCGCAGTTTTGACAGTCACAATGACTGCATTAGGCTGCAAATTAACAACCTGGACTTACAGATGGATGGCAGCTTGGTCTAAATGGGACTAAAACCCCCTTTTCCTTTTACTTTATTTTATTAAGACCTAGAGGTCTCTCTCGATATTATTTGATTAAAAAAAGTTACACAATGTGTGATCTTTTCTTATCATGGTATTTTCTATAACATTTTGAAATTAGTCTATATTGAAGCAAGAATATAGATTAATTTCGTCAACACCCAAGCCCTTTGTAAAGTGGGCTGGAGGAAAAAGACAACTTTTACCTGTAATCACAAATCATATTCCAAAATTTGAGCGATATTTTGAACCGTTCTTGGGCGGAGGTGCAGTTTTTTTCAGCCTAGTTTCTCAAGACCGCGATGCCAAATGGTTTGTATCTGATTTGAATTCTGATCTAGTCTTGTCTTATGTTACAATAAGGGATAGAGTAAAAGAACTAATTTCTGCCTTGGAGCTGCATTCTGCAAACTATTTCAAGAATCCAAGTTCGTACTATTACAAGATTCGCGAGAGTAACCCAAAAGGTCAGATT